>CAYZUR010000020.1:0-12335 GCA_964481535.1 uncultured Spirochaetaceae bacterium
ATCACTCCCACTAAGGTTGATTTACCAGACCCATTAGGACCAATGATAGCAATGCTTTCTGATTCTTTAATGCTTAAGCTCACATCATCTAAAATAGGTTTTCCATCTCTTTTCACACTAATATGTTCAAGGGTTATTATTGGCTTCATGAATAGTAGCTTAGAGAGTATTTAATTATCTATCAATATAAAAAACCCCCTACCTTATTAATAGGTAAGAGGATTTTTATTTGAGATAAAAATTCATGTTTTATGCGAGAGACGCTTTTTGTTCATTACTTTGGGCGTGATTCTCGATTTTTTTCTTTACATCAGTTAAGTTCACAAGAACAAGAGCAACAGCTAAATCGGTTTGACCGTTTTCAAGGGCCTCTACGATATACTGATATTCTCTTACCTTCTTTTCAAACTCTTCACCCTTTGATGCTGAAAAGACTAATACTTCATCAAGCATTGGGGCAAGGTTCTCATAAATTGCATCAAGTATAATATTTCCATTTGATCGGATAAGCACTTTATGAAAAGCTGATTCATGTTGTCTATATTGCTCGATAGCTTTAAAATCTTTTATTGATACACCGTCTAATGTCTTTAACATCTTAGAGACGATATCTGCTAGGTCTCTTACAACCTCTTTTCGTTTAGGGTTTCTAGAAAATTCTCTTGCCGCTGAGACTTCTACTGATGTCCGCACTTGAACTAAGTCAAGTAATAATTTTGTGTCGCTAGATCCACTACGGATGATAGAACTCGTTAGGGACTCTACAAACTGATCAAGGTTATTGCATTTTACTGATGCTCGACGTCCTTGGCTAATACTCAGCAATCCTTTTGCTTCAAGATGTTTGAATGCTTCACGGATTGACCTAGAAGAAGCATCAAATTTCTCTGCTAATTCACTTTGAGAAGGAAGAAGTTCTCCTTCTTGCAGTACCTTAGTTAGAATTAATTCTTCAAGATAGTTTGCAATACGGGCCGATTTTGTTCTACCACGTAATTCTCTTTGAGACACATGTTCAATGGTATCCAATGTATCTACTCTCCTTTATGAGCAACTTATGTCAGATAAAATTCTCTTAATGACATAAGATTGTCTTAATATATTCAATAACATACAACATATGATGTTTTTTGGCAAGAGTTAGATTGAAAATATTGATGTAATGACATGAGTTTGTGTGTTTTTCTTCAACTCATGTCATTAGAATGGGATTATTTATTCGTTAGCGGCTTCTAATTTCCCTCTAATTGCAGTTAAATGGACCAAAGTAAGCGCAACAGCTAAATCTGTTTGTCCATTTTGAAGAGCCTCAACTAAGTACCTGTGTTCACGAGTACTCTTTTCAAGTTCAATAAAGGTATTAGAGATTTTTTCCATACTTGCATAAAGCATAGGAGAAAGATTTTCATAAATTGCAGTAAGGATAACGTTATCATTTGAATCAATAAGAGTTTTGTGGAACATAAAGTCGTGGCCATTCCATTCGGTGAATGCTTCACTCTCTCCAGCTTGAAGTCGTGGGAGAAGCGTTTCCATTTTTCGAGTAAGATTATTGAGTGATTTCACAAGGATGCTTCTTTGATCAGATCGACTCAACTCTCTTGCAGCAGAGACCTCAACAGTAGTTCTTACCTGCATTATATCTAGTAAGAGTTTTTTATCAGTATTATGATTACTGATTAGCGTTGTAGAAAGGGAAGCTACAAACTGGTCTAAGTTATTAGACTTAACAGTGGCACGCCTACCCTGACTAATTTCAACAAGCCCTTTCGCTTCTAAATGTTTAAAAGCTTCCCGCACTGATCTGGAACTTGCATGGAATTCATCTGCAAGCTCTTGTTGTGACGGAAGGGGCTCTCCAGCCAAATACTCTTTTGCTAATATACGATTTTCGATCTTATGGGCTATTTGGGCTGACTTAGTTCCTGTGTTAAACGAAGATATCATTAATTTACCTCTCCTGTGTCTTATTATAATGACACATTTTCTACTAAAATGGTATAGCAAAATACTTACATTGTATAGAATAAGAACTTCTTAGTATCTGTTGTCACAAGATAAGTAAATACAACCATAAATAATTTTTTATTTAATACATTATATTCCACAATCTCACTCTTTACAAATAAGACATTTTTAAAGGATATTCATAAAACCTTTAACGGTATACATTTCTTTATAATAAAATATTTTTTAAATCTATCAATATTTATGTTTATCAAACAAAAAACTATTGACATAAGTGACAACCCTTTGTTATATTCTTAAGTATGATGAATAAAATAGTTAAACTAAATAAAAGATATATGCGTTCAACTTTATCAATCTTCTCACTAATTCTTTTATTATTAGCAATAAGCCTCTCCCCTGTACATGCTCTGGCTCCTCCTGTTGAACTCCATTTAAACACGGTAATAGAGCCTGTAGCGACGTTTGTTCTTGATGAAAATGATATACTAATTACCTTAGGGGATGATTATACAGTAGGCTATGAACTCACTGGTAACGTCCCTTTAAGGCTTAAAATCACAAGTGATAATACAGTTGGAAATAAATATTATATGATACATGAAAATGCTCCTGCCATTACTGATAAAATTCAGTATATATTAAAATTTGATTATGGCACAGGTTCGTTATCTACAGTTAATCCACTCAATTTTAAAAATATGACTACCAGCACCCATAATGGATCCTTACGAATAGAGACAAATAGTAATGCGGGAGACAATTTACCTGAGGGTGAATACCTAGATACTATTACGTTTAATTTTGAAGCTCAATAAAATAATTATTAATCCTATTTCTTTCTATTTCAAGAAAAGTATTTCTTAATTCTCTCTTTAATTTTTACTAATAAAGGAATGTGTTCACTTCCAACTACTTCAGAAACTGCTTTTTCAAGAGTTGTTTCGCTTTCATCGCTATTACTCCGTTTTAGCTCATCCCATCTTCTTACAATCCACATGTATAAATCCCCATAGGTTTTCCCTGGGAAGGTTTGAAGAAGTCCATCTTCTTTAATTTGTCTAAAAATAGGAAGAAAGACTTCTCTATACCAGTGGAGGGCTGCTTTATCAAAAGAAATCTCTTCAGTGATGTTTTGATTGAGATAATACTTGTGAACAAGGATATGATTAATCATTTCAGCATACATTCCAGGAGCAGAGAATTTCACAATCTCCATATCGATAATATCATTCAGGTGATACTCTTCTATTACCCTCTCCCCTTCATAGACAACAACCTCTTTTGTGAGTTGTTTCTTCGTCATGCCCGGGGTGAGTTTTATTTGAGAATCGAGTTCTACAACTTCAGCATCAATAAACTCAACTCCTTGAGTTTTAGCGACACTTACTCGATGGTTTCCATCTCGAACAAAGTAATAATCACTTAATTTATAGACACTAATAGGGGGGAGAATTACATCTTTAAGGTGTGCATCATCAACACTTTGCCATCTGTCTCGAAGCATCTCTTTTCTAGGATAAAAAGCTAAGGTGAAATCATGATACCGACCTTCACTACCAATAATCTTATCAATTTCTATTGGCATTACCCCTCGGTATGTTTCCAGTCGTGGTTTTACTAGTTTAGTCACTTCATAAAAAGATAAAAGTGTTGTATTTTTCCATTGCATAGCAGAAAGAAGACTTTGCATTCTTGCTTTTGCCCGTGCTTTACTAAAATCCTCTCTGCTTTCAAAGCTCAACTTAGCCATAATACTTTTTAATCCTCTTCCAATAGATAACTGCTATACACATTTATTACCTTTGTTTTATGGTATTCTCTTACCCTCTCACCATTCATGTCGATAAGATGAATATGACCATGAAGTAGATAACGAGGTCTAAACACTCTCATAAACCATAAAAATACCTTAAACCCTCTGTGGCACATATCAGGGGCATCCCCAATCTCAAAAGGTGCAGCGTGTGTTAATAAGATATCGAGAAATCTTTTATAGCGCAACCTGTTATAAAGTAAGCGGGGAATAATTCCTACTATTCTGAAGAACATTTCCACTTCATTAAATTGATGATCCCCTTTGTTATAGCGTTGAGACCCTCCAAGACCTGCTATTAATAGACCAGTCGTTTTGTCTTTTACTACTTTGCCATCAATAAAATCTCCACCTACTCCTGTACCAAATTTATTCTTATCAAAAGCGACCTGGTGATTAATATCATCAAGGAGACCTGGCTTTGTAAATTTCTCTAAGTCCTCAGTATGATGATTTCCAAAGACAAAATAAAAAGGCTTATTGAGAGATGAAACAATATATTCATAATATTTTAAAGGGAGATCACCTGCTGAAAGAATAATATCTATATCATTATAACGAGTTGCTATATTAGGCGAATATACAAGGACATCTTTGTCGTCTGAAATGCATAATATTTTCATATCACTACATCATACCATACCCACACTCAGCTGCAACTATTTCTCCGGTCATTGCTTTCGAAAGAGGTGATGACAAAAAAGTCACAATGTGTGCTATATCGAGAGGATCTACTAATCTATGTAAGGCTGCCCTAGATGTATACGAGTCTACTAGCTCACTCGCATACTCTAACAGGCCAGGACTACTAATAAGTCCTGGGGCAACTGCATTCACCCTAATTCCTGATTCACTTAACTCTTTAGCTAAACTTCTTGTATAGGCAGAAACGGCCCCTTTTGAGGCATCATAGTGGGCAGTATTGCCAAACCCAGGACGATAGGCATTCATACTACTAATATTTACTATTACCCCACGAGTTTTCTCTAAATAGGGTTGAGTTGCTTTTACCATCAGCCACACCCCCTTCACATTTACATTCATCACCTTATCCCATTCTTCTTCTTTGAGATCAAGCTGGCTACTTTCTGTAAAGATTCCTGCATTGTTAATGAGAATATCGAGTGAGGTGTTATTAAGAGCTTGTTCTACTGTTTCTTCAACATGTGCTGCATCATTGAGGTCTAGATATACAGGATGACTCGTAATACCATAGTGAGTGCTTAATTCTTGACAAAAGAGGAGAGCTTTATCTCCCTTTTCCTTAGAGCTATAGGTGAACAACACATCAACTCCCTCACTGGCAAGTGTGGTACAGATGACCTTCCCTAAATTGCTCATTCCCCCTGTTACAAGGGCTCTTTTTCCTTTAAGTAATACATCCATTCAATGTCTCTCCTATTATGGTGCTAAGAACTCTCTCACAAAAGGGAGGTCGTTAGAGCTCACCAATTGTGGAAGAATCTCCTTTGTTGCAAGAAGAAAATCTTCTTGCCTATACCCTGGAACACAGGTTGTAGTACAAAGAGCATACCCAGCTTGCCCACCCTCTTTAATTCTTGTTCCCTGCCAGATATTAGGCAAAACGTGAGAAAGTCCAATATCAACGCCTTTTTCACCAATATATGTATGGTGTACTTTTTTTTCTTCCCCAATAGTTATCTGCTCAATAGGATCTCCACTAATAAAAGTCCAAATTTCATGCACAGTAAGGAGATGAAGAGCAGAAAAACTCTTTTTTGTCATAAGATAATAAATAACGGAGAAAGGAAGATCATCCCCTAACGCACGAAAAAAGTATCCACCTTCATGGTCTAATGGAACAAGATTGTAGATTTTGATAAGATCTTTAATTATACTTTCCATTCTTTTACTATTTCTCTTACCAAGGCACTAAAGGTGCTCATCACTTGTTTTCCTGTCTCTAATACTTCTTGATGATTCAAGGGCTGGCTTAATATACCGGCTGCCATATTAGTTAAACAACTTATTCCAAGAACATTCATTTTCATATGAGAGGCTGCAATTACCTCTGGAACTGTAGACATCCCAACTGCATCAGCTCCTAAAACACGAGCAAGTCTCACTTCAGCTGGAGTCTCAAAAGAGGGACCTGCGAAGAATTGATAGATTCCTTCTCTGAGCGTGACTCCAATTTTCCCTGCACAGATATGAGCAAGTTCTCTTAACTCTTTAGAATAGGCAGTGGACATATCGAAGAAACGGTCTCCTAACTCATCTATATTCTCCCCTCTTAGTGGGTTATCTTGGACAAGTTTTATATGATCAGAGATCACCATCAAGTTGCCTTGTGACCAGCTTGTGTTTACACAACCAGCAGCATTTGTAACAACAAGATTATTGATTCCTAACCTCTTCATCATTTGAACAGGAAATACAAGAACATCCATACTATGACCTTCATAGTAGTGGAATCTCCCATTCATCACCATTACTCTCTTTCCTTCTAATAAGCCTATTACAAGAGTTCCCGCATGGCCTGGAACTGTAGATAAGGGGAAGTGGGGAATATCTTTATAATCAATAGTAATAGGATTACGTAATTCTTTGGCCATCACTCCGAGTCCTGAGCCCAAGATCATTCCAATGTCGACTTTCTCTTCACCTATCATTTTACGTACATATGCTACTGAGGCATCTAATTTTTCTTTTAACTGTGTCATCTAACTATTTACTCCTATTAAAAAGGTTCACCTATTGCTTTAGGGGCACTAGATCGTTTTGAGAATGCCACAAGGGCAATCAATGTTATCACATAAGGGAACACCTTAAAGATAACTGGAGGAATAACACCAAACTCTGGAATAACCTGCGATACATTTGCAATCGTAGTTGCTGTTCCAAAGAAGAATGTGGCCCCGAGTATTCCAAGAGGTTTCCATTGACCAAATATGAGAGCTGCAATAGAAAGGAATCCTAGTCCTGCAACTGTTCCATTAAACTCACCACTATAGGTAACTAGAATGATTGCCCCACCAAGGCCAGCTAATGCTCCACTCATTCCAACTCCAAAGTAGCGCATCTTGTAGACATTTACTCCAGCTGAGGCAACAGCAGAAGGATGCTCTCCACACGCTCTGAGTCTCAGTCCAAAAGAGGTTTTATACAAAAGAAACCATGAAAAACCCCAGATAATAAGGACAACCCATGTTGACCAATATGTTTGAGTAAAGAAAAGGGTTCCTATTCCTGGTATTTTGCTAAGAAGCGGAACATCCTTTCTTACAATACCAAGCATGATACGAATATTTCCACTTCCCGTTATTGTTCTAGCTAGGTATACAGTAAGAGCAGAGGCAAGCATATTGATTGCTGTTCCACTAATAATCTGGTCAGCCTTTAAGTTAATAGAGGCAAAAGCATGAAGCATAGAGAAAAGAGCTCCAGCGAGAACACCAGCTAATAGACCTAAAGGAAGGGAAATACTATAAGCAACTTTTTCAGTAAGACTAATAGTAATAGCAGAAGCAAAGTAGCCAACAAGCATCAATCCTTCTAATCCTAAGTTTGTTACACCACTACGCTCACTATAGAGCCCCCCTAGGGCAGTGATTAAAAGGGGAATGGTATATGCAATAGCATATGGCATGATAAGACGAACAAGATGATTCATAGAAGAGAGGGCGAGCAATATAAGAACTCCGCCTACAATAATGAGTGCTTTATAACTAGCAAATAAATTTTTAATGTTTTTATCATTACTCATTTCACACTCTCCTTTTTAGCTGATTTCTCATCGTCTCTTCTTCTCTTTTTCTTATTTACTGTAGCCCAGAACTTACTAAAGAGAACACTTGTTGCAGTGAAATAGATAATCGTTGCAATAATTGTGTCAGCAATTTCAGGAGGAACTTCAGTCATCGCATTCATGAATCCTTTACCAGATTGTAACAATCCAAAAAAGAGAGCTGAGAAAAATACTCCAATAGGATTAGAAGCTCCAAGGAGTGCTACAGCAATTCCATCAAAGCCCATTTGGGGGAGTACCCCAATTTGCATATTTCGTGAATATCCTGTGTAGTACGTCATTCCAGCTAAGCCAGCAAGTCCACCTGCTATCATCATTGAGATGATTACGTTGCGGTTTACCTTAATACCGGCATACTCTGCACAATAGCGATTAGACCCTACCGCTTTTAACTCAAACCCAAGGGTTGTTTTATCGAGAATAAATTTAATAACTATTACCGAAATAACAGCAACAACTATCCCCAAGTTAATAGACCCACCTCCAAAGAGTTTTGTGAGAAATGGAGAACGTAAAGATTGTTCAATTGCAATTGAAGCAGATTCTGTTTCCGATGAAGGACCTTTAAGGTAAGCTGGGACAAAGTAGTAGATTGACCAGAATGCTATCCAGTTCATCATAATGGTGGCGACAACTTCATGCACATTAAACTTTGCTTTTAGAAATCCAGGAATAATTCCCCAAAAAGCTCCACCTAGAAATGAGGCAACAATGATTACTATAAGGTAGAAAGGACGAGGTAAAAACACATTATGAGCAACTAATGTTGCAGCGAGTCCACCTATTAACATCTGCCCCGATGCACCAATATTAAAGAGCCCTGTTTTGAAGGCAAATGCTACACTAAGGCCAACGAGCATCAGGGTAATGGCTGTTGCAATCGTGTTCCCGACCCGCTCTGTGCTCATTAACCCTCCTCTAAAGAGGTAATAGAATCCTTCAAAAGGGTTACTCCCGATAGAGACCATTAACAGACCACCTGCAAAAAGTCCTAAAACCACTGCGGAGATGGCAATTAAAAATGCATTGCTTTTTATTCTTTTGCTCATAGGGCCTTCTCCTTATTTCTCACTCCAGCCATCATAAGACCAACTTTACCCGCATCTGTCTCACTTGTGTTGACAACATCAATGAGTTCACCACTGTTCATAACTGCAATTCTATCTGATAAATTAAAAATTTCATCAAGTTCAAAAGAGATAAGAAGGACAGCTTTCCCCTTATTTCGGTGTTCAACAAGGCGCTTATGAATATATTCTATCGCTCCAACATCAAGTCCTCGTGTAGGTTGTACTGCAATAATGAGGTCTGGTTCTAATACCATCTCTCGTCCAACAATTGCTTTTTGCTGATTCCCACCACTAAGTTTACCAGCGTGAGAAAAGATTCCTTCTCCACTTCGAACATCAAAGGCATCACAAATTTCTTGTGCATGAACATCTATTTTCTTTTGATCGAGTACACCCATATTACTAAAAGGTTTTCTATAATACTCTTTTATAACCATGTTATCACTAATAGATGAATTCATAATTAATCCAAGTTTTTGTCTATCTTCTGGGATATGACCAAGACCTGCTTCATTTCTTTCTCTAATAGAGAGGTGGGTAAATTTTTCTCCGTTGAACATAATAGATCCTGATTCAATAGCTCGTAGGCCTGTAATGGCTTCAATAAGTTCACTCTGTCCATTTCCATCAACTCCTGCTATTCCGACTATTTCACCCCGAGATATGATAAGAGAAAAATCTTTAACAGCAAAATATTTTTTCACATTAAATACATTGAGATGAGAAATCTCTAATACAGTAGCTCCACTTTTCATAGGTTCCTTATCTACAGTGAAATTAACAGGACGCCCTACCATCATAGAAGCCATCTCGGCTTGACTTGTTTTGGCAACATCAACAACTCCCACCATCTTACCTCGTCTAATAATTGTACAACGATCAGCTACGGCTTTAATTTCATCAAGTTTGTGTGTAATAAGGATTACTGATTTCCCCTCTTTTATCATATTTCTCATGATTTGCATTAACTCTTCAATTTCTTGAGGGGTAAGGACTGCAGTAGGTTCATCGAATATAAGAATTTCTGCATCACGATAGAGCATCTTTAGAATTTCAACTCTCTGTTGCATTCCAACGCTAATATCTTCAATAACAGAAGAAGGATCTATTTTTAGTCCATATTGTTCACTAAGAGCTTTGATTTTCTTTCCAGCTCCCTTGCGATCAAGGACAAAATGACTCTCTTTCCCTAAAATAATATTTTCAGTAACAGTAAAGTTCTGAACAAGCTGGAAGTGTTGGTGAACCATCCCAATTCCCAAATCATTTGCATCATTGGGGTTTGAGATCCTCACTTCTTTACCTCGGACCTTAATAACACCTTTATCAGGATGATATAGGCCAAACAAAATAGACATTAAGGTAGATTTCCCAGCTCCATTTTCTCCAAGTATTGCATGAATTTCCCCTTTTTCAACTTGTAGGGTGATATCATCATTGGCAACAATTCCTGGAAACTCTTTTCTGATGTTTAACATCTCTATTACATGACTCATTGGGCTTTAGCCTCCTTGAGGGCACTTAAATATGTGCAGTTTTACAGTATAAGATTACAAGAGCCGCCTTGTGGCGGCCCTTGAATAGATTACATTTCTAATTCAGTTTATTTGAATAAACCAGCTACTAGTGTATCTGCAACTTTTACTTCTCCACTCTTTAGTTTTTGATAAAGAGCAGCAACTTGTGCTTCTACATCATCACTAAGGTTAGGATTGTCTACTGGAATACCAATTCCATCATTTGCTGCATTAAGTCGTAATACTGTTCCACCAGGGAAAGTACCTGCAAGCTCAGCTTTAATCATATCATAACTTGCTCTGTCTAAGTACTTCATTGCACTTGTGAGAATGACTGATTTTCCACTAGGAAGCATTCCTTCAGGATATTGGTCTACGTCAACTCCAATCATCCAAACTTTTTGTCCAGCTGTTACACGAGCTTTAGCTTCGTTAATAGCACCAACTCCAACTCCGCCAGCTGCTGCAAAGATTACGCTTATACCTTTGTCATACATACTCGCTGCAATTTGTTGTCCAGCTGCTACGTTATCAAAAGTTCCTTGATAAATTACGTTTTCAGCTTTCAAAACAATAGCTGTTCCTAAGTTTTTATTAGCATAGGTAATCCCTTGTTGGAATCCCCAGTTGAATTTTTGTACTGCTGGAATTTCCATTCCACCAATGTATCCAAATTCACCTTTCTTTACTTGTAATGCTGCAGCTACTCCTGCTAAGAATCCAGATTCTTGTTCTGCCCAGTAAACACCAACAACATTATCTTCAATTCTGAATTCTGAATAATCTGCTGAGTGTGGTTCACCATCGAGAATAACAAATTTAGCATCTTTCCATTTATCTTGTGCTTCAAATATAGCTGTTTCAAATTTGAATCCAGGAGTAATAATGAATTTGTATCCTGCATCATAGAGGTTACCAATTTCTTTAAGGTAATCAGCTTCAGTGGTTCCTGATGGTTTTAGGTACTTCGCCGTAATGAGTCCCTCTTTCTCCGCTTTTAAAATCCCTTCCCAAGTTCCTTGGTTAAAAGATTTGTCATCAATGGTACCAGCATCTGTCACCATTCCTACTTTCAATAATTGCTTTCCTGAATCAGCTTGGCCTTGAGCAAACAAAGTCGTTGTGAGTATCAGAAGAACAATAAGCACAGCAAACATTTTCTTCATATGTCTCTCCTTATATCAATACATGTATATTGTATTCTAGCCCTCTAGGGGATAGTTGTCAAATCAAAGAATCTCTTTTGATTACTTCTTTATAAAAGCTCTGGCGATAATAAAGGCTGTTCAAAACTTACTGGTCGTAAATTATCAGACAGCACTTTTGTCAAATATGCCCTATCTAGCTCTAATTCATATGCAAGACGGACTAATAAGTCTTCAGGTATCAGGTTTTGTTCACAAAATAGATAGATAAGAGCTTTTTCTGCAAGTGCTCCTGGAAGAAGAGCATTCATAAAAATCTGTCCATCTTCTCTTGCTCCATAACGTTGTTGCATATGTCCAAAGAGCCCAGATTTTTTCACATCATGCTTTAATAGAGACATCTCATCTCTAAGTGGTGTACTATCTCCCCTCGTTGCATTCTTTCCTAATGGTATTAAGTGAAAAAATGTATACTCTTTTCCAGGAAGGTAGTGATGTTCATCACACCTTGAGCAATAATTTGGACTTAATGCATCATCTTTGTGAGTATCTCCACCAACTATGATAAGAGGATCGAAAAAGAGCGCTGGGCACTCTTTGCCATCAATAGAATAATAGCGATAGGTATAAAACGCATCTTTCATACAATCAAGATGTTCACAGTAGGCAGTAAGAGGAATAACATCAGTTGCAATATCGAGCATAAGACGAGCTGTTGAGTTAAAGATATCACGTCTAAAATTAAGAATAAGAGTGGGAAATATAAACAAGATTCCCCTCTCTAAAGAATGGTTTCTTACTACATAGGCAATACGTTCATCAAAGAAAGAGGCTTCATCTATAATGAAAGTCCCCACATCTGGATGATCATCTAGCACCTTCTCAAGACCAAACGAGTCGTTAATATGGGCAATATTATCGCCACAGCGAACATAGCCATTTCTGTAAGCAAGAGCATCGGAAGGATACTGTGAAAAACGCTGTCCATCTATTTGAGAGCGAACAAAAAATACTTTTCTTCTATCTACCCCATTTGTACTCGTAAGTGCT
>CAYZUR010000021.1:0-12247 GCA_964481535.1 uncultured Spirochaetaceae bacterium
CAAGAGGATAATTACTTCCTACAACCAGCACACATGTGCTGGTTGTAACGTTTTCATTGTATGAGTTTTATTTTCCCATCAAATATTCATCAACAGCAATAGCGCACTCTCTACCCCAGTTAATAGCTTTCACGACAAGAGAAGCTCCATTTACAGCATCTCCTGCAGCAAAGACTTTCTCTGTTGATGTTTTATACTTTTCATCTGTTTTGATAGAACCTCCACTATGTAATAAGAGTGCAAACTCTTTTACTAAAGGAGATTCTTTAAAAGGGATAAATCCCATACTTAGAAGAACCAAATCTGCGTCAAGAATCCTTTCACTTCCTGGTATTTCAGTACTCTCTCTTCCTTTGTACTCAAGATTCACGCATGAAAATCTTTTCACTTTTCCTTTATTTCCTTGAAACTCTCTTGATCCAACAGACCACAATCGAGTTACCCCCTCTTTGTGACTACTAGAAGTTCTTTTAATGAGTGGCCACGCTGGCCATGGGTTGCTTATTCCTCTTTTCTGTGGAGGCTCTGGTAGCAATTCCACCTGAATAACGCTCTTACATCCCCGTCTTATCACTGAACCAACGCAATCTGAACCAGTGTCCCCTCCTCCTATTACAATAACATGTTTATCTTTTGCATCAATATAATCTTCTGCTGCTATGGTATCACCTAAGACGAGTTTTGTTTGCTGCGTAAGATATTCAAGGGCAAAATGAATTCCCTCTAACTCTCTACCAGGAATAGGGAGATCTCTCGCCTGTGGGGTTCCACTAGCGAGAACTATCGCATCATATTTATTAAGGAGATAATGAGCAGAAAGATCTTTTCCAATCTCTACTCCCTTTTCAAATACCACACCCTCTTGTTCTAGCTGTTCGATTCTTCTGTCTATAACCTGTTTTTCAAGTTTAAAGTTAGGGATTCCGTACATAAGGAGCCCCCCAATTCGATCTGACTTTTCAAATACAGTAACCTCATGTCCATTTCTCACTAACTGTTGAGCTGTTGCAAGGCCTGTAGGACCAGAACCTACGATAGCAACCTTCTTTTCTGTTTTGATAGGGGCAATCTCTGGCATAACCCATCCCTCAGCCCATCCTCTTTCTGCTATCTTCAATTCTATGTGTTCACATGCTACTGCGGAAAAATCTTCACTAAGGGTGCAGGAAGTTTCACAAGGAGCTGGACAAATTCGTCCAGTAATCTCAGGGAAATTATTTGTAGATTCAAGGAGGGTGAGAGCTTGTCTCCACTCCCCATTCGAGATGTGTTCAGCATAATCAGGAATTCTGTTCCCTAAAGGACATCCGTGCATATGACAAAAAGGGACCCCACAGTCCATACACCGCATTGACTGCTCAATAATAGCATCATCACTAAGCATTCCCTCCACCATATTAAAATCTTTTATTCTCTCTTCTATTGCTCTATATTCGGGGTCTTTTCTTTGTATTGTAATAAATCCATCTAATTTAGGCATGATACACCTCCTCAGTTACACTCATCGTTTCATCATCTCTAGATTCATTTAACTGCATTCGCTCTAACACCTTCCTATATTCAATTGGTACGACTTTAACAAACTGAGGATATTGAACCTCCCAATTGTCTAATATATTTTGTGCAAGAGTGCTCTTCGTAAGTCTATAGTGTTGTTGAATTAAATCGTGGAGTACATTCTGATCCTTACTATCCCACACGCCTTCAAGTTCAACCATGGCTAAGTTACACCTAGAATCAAACAATTCAAAAGGGTCATAAACATATGCTATTCCACCACTCATTCCAGCTGCAAAGTTCTTCCCTGTATCTCCAAGAACAACTACTATGCCACTTGTCATATATTCACAACCATGATCGCCAATTCCTTCTACGACAGCAATTCCGCCGCTGTTACGAACACAAAATCTTTCTCCAGCAACACCTTGTATGAAGGTCTTTCCCCCTGTAGCACCATACATAACGACGTTTCCTGCAATAATATTTCTTTCACTCTTTATCTTTGAATCCTTTGGTAGGCCAACAACGATTTGTCCACCACTCATTCCCTTGCCGAGGTAGTCATTCACTTCACCTAGTAGGTTCAGCTCTATTCCTTGAGTGAGGAACGCTCCAAAACTCTGTCCCACAGCCCCCCGAAGATTGAATTGAAGAGTCCCTTCTTTTAATCCTTGAGGACCAAAAGCTTTTACAACTTTCCCACTTAAAGTGGCTCCAATAGACCTATCTCTATTATTTACATCAAGGCTAATTGATAATGGTTTTGTTTTTTGCCAAAACTCCGTCATCTCTTTCTCAATTGCAAGATCAAAACGAGATACGCCAGGTCTTACTCCCTTAGAGATAAAGTGGAGGGGAATTCCTGGTTGAATGTGGTCTGCTACCAACATTGTATTGAGGGTAACGTTCTTTGATTTCTTCTTGGAAGGATTTGGAACATAGATGAGTTTATCTACCCTCCCAACCATTTCATTAACCGTTCTAAAACCAAGAAGGGCCATATATTCTCTTAACTCAGAGGCAACAAAAGTTAAAAAGTTAATAACAAAATCAGCTTTCCCCCTAAATAATTTTCTCAGTTCAGGATCTTGGGTTGCAACTCCAAATGGACAGGTATTGAGGTGACACTTTCTCATCATAATGCACCCAAGAGAAATAAGAAGAGAGGTACCAAACCCAAATTCTTCCGCTCCTAATAACGCGGCAATGGCAAGATCTTTTCCTGTTTTAAGATGTCCATCTGTTTGAACAATAATTTGACTTCTGAGTTTATTTACAATAAGAGCTTGCTGCGTTTCAGCAAGGCCGAGTTCCCAAGGAAGTCCTGTGTGACGAATAGATGTTAACGGGGATGCTCCTGTCCCTCCATTTTGCCCTGAGACTATTACTCTATCGGCTTTCGCTTTTACTACCCCGCTCGCTATCGTTCCAACCCCTGCTTCACTTACTAACTTTACAGAAACTTCTGCTGTAGGATTTACACTTCTCAAGTCATAAATAAGTTGAGCAAGGTCTTCTATTGAATAAATATCGTGATGAGGTGGCGGTGATATCAAGGTAACCCCTGCTGTGGTATGTCTAATTTTAGCGATATATTCAGTCACTTTATTTCCAGGTAATTGGCCTCCTTCTCCAGGTTTTGCCCCTTGAGCCATTTTTATCTGAAGTTCATCAGCGCTCATAATATATTCAGTCGTAACACCAAACCTACCAGAAGCGATTTGTTTAATACGAGACCTCATTGAATCCCCATTTTCTAATAAGATATTTCTAACAGGATCTTCTCCCCCCTCTCCACTATTACTTTTTGCGTTGAGTCGGTTCATTGCAATTGCAATCGTTTCATGAACTTCCTTTCCGATAGAGCCAATAGACATTGCAGCAGAGACAAACCTTTTTGTGATGTCCTCTATTGGTTCAACTTCATCTATTGGTATAGAAGATCCCTTTTTAAAATCAAGGAGACCTCTAATTTCACCATTATCTCTATAAGAGGCATCCATAAGAGAGGTAAATTCTTTAAAAAGAGCATAATCATTTTGACGAGTAGATGCTTGAACTAAACTAATTGCCTGAGCAGACCAATAGTGGGGTTCACTATCTTTTCGATACCGGTAGGAGCCCCCGGGTTCTCGTAGTTTCGCTTTTTTCCCGTTTCTAGGGTATGCTTTTTCATATCGTTGCTCTACTTCCCATGTGAGCTCTTTAAGCCCAACTCCACCAATACGAGATATCGTTCCTTTGAAATATTGATCTATAATTTCATCACCTAACCCCACTGCCTCAAATATCTGAGTAGCAAAAAAACTATGAAGCGTAGAAATACCCATCCTAGAAAAAGTTTTTAATAGTCCCTTTTTGACTGCATTTACATAGTTATCTGCAGCTGCTTCAACACTAAGGTTCTCAAAATCTCCCCCTTCAGCGAGTTCTCTTACTGTAGCAAAAGCAATATAAGGAGAAAGCGCATCACACCCAAAAGCGAGATGCAATGCATAATGAAATACTTCTCTTACTTCTCCAGTCTCTACAATAATTCCGATTTTTCCTCTAAGTTTTTTATCCATCATATATTGATGGAGAGCAGAAAGGGCTAATAAAGAAGGAAGCGGAGCATGACCTGGACCAGCTTTTTTATCGCTAAGAATCATCAAAGAAACCCCGTTGAGTGCTTTTTCTTCAGCCTCTTCGCACATCCGAGTAATGGCATCTTTCATTGCAGAGGAGGAACTATAAGGGTCAAATGTGATATCGATATCACTTGAGAGGAGATCTTTGTGAGGATTATTCCTAATTCTCATCATGTCTTTTGTTGAGAGAATTGGGTGAGAGAGTTTAAATGATCTATATTGACGCTGGTCGATATCAAGAGGGTTACTCTCATTTTCAATAAAACTTTCTAGTGACATCATCAACTGTTCTCTAAGAGGATCTATAGGAGGATTAGTGACTTGAGCAAACATTTGTTTAAAATAAGAGAATAAGAGTCCACTCTTATCTGATAGCACAGCAAGAGGAGTATCATTCCCCATAGACCCAATTGCCTCTTGTCCTTTGCTTGCCATTGGAGTGATAATTGTCTTCAAATCTTCGTCACTGTAACCAAATAATATCTGTTTTTCGAGTAGTTCTTGAGGTTCAATAGAAGAGACTCCAGATGGCATAAAGAGTCCTCTGAGTTCTAACCTTGAATCCTTTACCCATCTTCTATATGGGTATTCTCTTGAAATTTTTGCTTTAATAACATTATCGGGGATAATTCTATGTTGTTCCATATCAATCAAGAACATCTTTCCTGGGTGAAGTCGCCCTTTCATTCTCACATCTTGAGGGGGGAGATCGAGAACTCCTGTTTCAGATGCAAGAATAATAAGTCCATCTTTCATAATAGTGTATCTCGCAGGTCGTAATCCATTACGGTCTAAAGTAGCTCCAATAAACCTCCCATCTGTAAATACAACGCTAGCGGGTCCATCCCAAGGTTCCATGATAGGGGAATGATATTCATAGAATGCCCTTTTATCAGCACTCATTTGAATTTCTGGAGAGTAGGCTTCTGGAATCATCATCATCATTACATGGGGTATACTGCGTCCTGCCATAGTAAAGAGTTCAAGAACATTATCGAATATCGCTGAGTCACTTCCTGACTCATCAATAACTGGAATAATTTCCTCTAAGGCATCCCCAAATAGAGAAGAAGACATAAAACCTTCTCGTGCCTTTTGTCGATTGATATTCCCCCTTAATGTATTAATTTCTCCATTATGTGCGAGGTATCTGAAAGGCTGAGCTAACCTCCATTGAGGAAGTGTATTCGTTGAAAACCGCGAATGAATGATAGTAAAAGCACTGATAAAATCTGTGTCACTTAAATCAGGATAAAATGAATTCACTTGCTCAGGGGTAAGAAGCCCCTTATATATGAGCGTAGAGGAAGAGAGAGAGCAGACAAAGAACTGATGCTTTGTCCCAACACTCTCTGCAATTCTTTTTTCAATGAGACGCCGAAGGATATAAAGTTCTCTCCCTAGCCTATCACCTGTATACTTCTCATGAGTAATAAATAGCTGATAAATAATTGGCTCTGTTTCTAAAGCAAGAGATCCAAGAATCTGTGAATTAACAGGAACTTTTCTCCATCCTAAATGAGTAAATCCTTTAACAGCTAGGGTGTGTTCAATCTCTTTTTTATATGAATCTTCATTGGAGGCATGAGGGAAAAAAAACATCCCCACACTATAACTCCCCTCTTTGGGGAGGGGAAATTCCTTTACCACTTTCTTAAAGAACTGATGGGGTATTTGAACCATAATACCACTGCCATCACCGGTTTTTTCATCACCGCCAACAGCTCCCCTATGTTGCAAGTTATGCAATACTTTTAATCCATCAGAAACTATTGAATGTCGCTTTTTTCCATCAAGATGAGCAATGAAGCCAACCCCACAACTATCATGTTCGAAAGCTGTTCGATACAATCCATATCTACCTGTTTCAATCGTCTCGTCTCTTATCTGTTCAATTCGCTGATTTTCCTTTTCTTGTTGCATACACTCTCCTGTTGGTGATGGTCATATGATTCATATACTTTTCTATAAACGAAACAACATATCGTCGTATGTTGGATATGGCCAAAGAGATGTATCTGTGAGTCTTTCTACCCTATCACCACACTCTCGTAATTTTTCCATAGCTTTTACCACATGATGATAACTAAAGAGTGCTTTATCGAGTGTGCTCTCCTCTAATGACGCTGCTTTTTGTAATTGATTTTCTAACTTTGTTGATTCATAAAGAGTGCAGTCAATTGCATCTGATAGATTAGAGGCATGATTGAGCAACTGAGTTGAAGTAAGTCCTAACTCCTTTTGCCCTTTGATAGTCCCTATTAACTCACTCACATAACGACTAGCAGCAGGTACCATCATCCCATTTGCCATCTCTAACATTACCCCAGCTTCTATGTTTATTTGCTTAATATAGGTCTCTAGGTAGATCTCTTGTCGGGAAGCCAATTCATGAGGAGTGAAAATATTATGCTTAGCAAAAAGGGCAACGTATTCAAGATCATTTAGATGACGTAATGCTTCAACAGTATTGGAGAGGTTTGGCAAGCCTCTTTCTTTAGCCATTTCTATCCACGTAGAGCAGTATCCGTTACCATTGAAAATGATTCTTTTATGGGCACTATAGAATTCTTTAATAATCACTTTTGTCTCATTCAAAGGATCCTTACTCTTTTCAAGTCGATCTGCCACTTCACTCAGGACTTCACTCACCGCTGCATTTATCATTGTGTTTGGTCCTGCAAGAGACTGAGAAGACCCTACCATACGAAACTCAAATTTATTTCCTGTAAATGCAAATGGACTCGTTCTATTTCTGTCAGTATCATCCATTGGAAAAGATGGAATGGTAGTTAAGCCAAGTTCTACAAGCCTTCCATCACGGCGTACAAGTGGAGTTCCTTGTGCTATACTCTCTAATATCTCAGTGAGTTTTTCCCCAATATACATCGAAATAATTGCAGGAGGAGCCTCATTTGCACCAAGTCTATGATCATTTCCACTCGTTGCAGCAGAAAGGCGTAAGAGTACAGCATAGGAATCAACAGCTTTTATTACAGATGTGAGAAATAAAAGGAATTGAAGATTGTCCTCGGGACTATCCCCTGGACTAAGTAAGTTCACTCCATCATCTGTCGATATTGACCAGTTGTTATGCTTGCCACTTCCGTTTACCCCAGCAAAAGGTTTTTCATGTAATAGAGCAACTAATTTATGATGTTTTGCAACGTTTTTGATAGTTTCCATAAGAAGTTGATTTGTATCTGTTGAGATATTTGCTGAAGCATATACCGTTGCTATTTCGAACTGATTTGGAGCGACTTCATTGTGCTGTGTTTTAGCAGGTACTCCTAGTTTCCAAAGCTCATAATTCAATTCTTTCATAAATAGCCCTATGCGCTCTTTTATAGCTCCAAAATAGTGGTCATCCATCTCCTGACCCTTTGCGCTCATTGAACCAAACACGGTTCTTCCTGCAAGTCTAAGGTCGGGTCTTTTATCATAAAAAGCTTCATCTATAAGAAAATATTCCTGTTCTGGTCCAACGTTGATACAAATCCTCTTGGTCTCAGCATTCCCCAAGGCTCTTAAGACTCTCATCGATTGCGTATTAAGAGCAACCATTGATCTAAGGAGGGGAACTTTTTTATCAAGGGCATCTCCTGTATAAGAGAAAAATGCAGTAGGAATAGTTAAGGTTTTTACTCCTCCTATTTCTTTAATCACAGCAGGTGATGCTGTATCCCACGCCGTATATCCTCTAGCTTCAAAAGTTGCTCTCAATCCTCCGTTTGGAAAAGAGGAAGCATCAGGCTCTCCTTGAATGAGTTCTTTACCAGAAAATTCAAGTACTACAGATCCATCAGATTTTGGAGAGATGAATGAATCATGTTTTTCTGCTGTAAGTCCAGTAAGAGGTTGAAACCAGTGGGTGTAGTGAGTAGCCCCTTTCTCAATCGCCCAATCCTTCATTGCATTGGCTACAACTTCAGCTATCTGTGGAGTCAATAAATGACCTTCTTGCTGAATAGCCATTATTTCTTTGTAGATGTTACTAGGTAAGCGTTCTTTCATGACAGAATCACTGAAACAGTTGCTTCCGTATACTTCTATGAGAGATGTTTTTGAGAAATCAATCTGGGTTGCCATATGTTCATTCACTCCTATGTTTACACGTATGATATTACTCATATTAATGCAGGAAACATGCCAAGTAGTTAATTTATTATATATTAGTTATTTATATATTTCTTAGAAGGTATACAACCTACCTAAATGTAGGTTGTATACTTATATACCTACAGTAATGTAGGATTTATCCTATAGCATCAGCCCCTTCATCACGGTTTCTGATACGTATAGTTCGTTCAATTGGAAGGATGAATATTTTTCCATCTCCAATAGAACCAGTATTTGCACCCTCGATGATGGCATCAACAGTAGCATCAACAAATGTTTCGTTCACGGCTATTTCAATTCTCACTTTCTTTAAAAGATTTACCTCTATGTCAACTCCACGATACACTTCAGTGTATCCTTTTTGTTGTCCACACCCCATCGCATTCGTTACTGAAATCTTATAAATTTCTCTCTTATACAGTTCTTGTTTTACTAATGTGAGTCTATCTGGTTGTATATATGCAATAATCAGTTTCATACTATTTTTTCCTTATCCGTTACATTGTTGTGAATATTTGGAACCCACTATAGGCTTCCCCATTATGCTCACTTAGATCGAGTCCTTGCAGTTCTTCACTCTCGGTTACTCTCAAACCACCAGTTTTCTTAATTACAAGGAAGAGTATTCCTGTGGTTATCATCACCCATGCAGCAACAGCAAGAACTCCCACACTCTGAACGATGAGTTGCCCAAATCCTCCACCATAGAATAATCCTTTCACACCCTCTGTTGCTCCAAATAGTCCAACAGCAAATGTTCCCCACACTCCACATACTCCATGAACACTGATGGCACCTACTGGATCATCTATATGTAATTTCTTGTCAATAAATTCGACTGAGAGGACAACTAATAATCCTGCAATAAGACCAATAATAAGAGCTCCTGTTGGAGTAACAACAGCCGTGGGTGCAGTAATACCAACGAGTCCAGCTAGAGCTCCGTTAAGAGACATACTTACATCAGGTTTTTTGAATAGCTTCCACGAAAGAGCCATCGCTCCAATAGACCCAGCAGAAGCTGCAATAGTGGTGGTTACTGCTACAGTTGCCATCGAGAGGTCTGTACCACTCAATGTAGATCCTGCATTGAACCCATACCAGCCAAACCAAAGGATGAAAACTCCAAGGCTTGCAAGAGGGAGATTATGGCCTGGAATCGCTTTACTAGTTACAATCTTACCTTTTCGTACATATTTCCCAATTCGAGGCCCAAGTACTAATGTTCCCATAAGGGCAGCCCATCCACCGACAGAGTGAACTACTGTAGAACCTGCAAAATCATGAAAACCAAGATTACCTAGCCATCCACCACCCCAAATCCAGTGTCCACTTATTGGATAGATGATAGCAGAAAGAAACACTGAGTAGACGAGGTATGCCGAAAATTTAGTTCGCTCGGCCATTGCGCCCGAAACAATTGTTGCGGCTGTTGCAGCAAAGACAACTTGGAACATCCAGTCTCTAAAAAGGGTTGAGTCAGCACCAGTAATAAAAAACTGAGAAAATCCAAATAAACCAGCAACCGATGTCCCATACATCAAAGCCCACCCTATTGCCCAGTAAAAAAGAGCTCCTACACTGAAATCCATAAGATTCTTCATGATAATGTTCCCTGAATTCTTTGCTCTGGTAAGTCCAATTTCTACCATTGCAAATCCAGCTTGCATAAAAAAGACAAGAGCAGCTGCCAATAACAACCAAATCATGTCGAGGGAAGATTGATGTAGTGCAACTGTTTGTGTTAACTCATCTGCTGCAATTGACCCTGCTGTAAAGAACAATAAAATGCCTATCAGCCCTAATACTTTGTATTTCTTCATACTTACTCCTTGAAACCATGTTGACTCTACTAAAGCACTCATCGTGCCAAGCAATAAAATAATGAGATATATATGAAGTTAAATATTATTAAGATGTTGTATTAATTAAAATTATTTTTTTTAAATGAGATATTTTATTGTATAAGATAAAAGGAGAAGGATGCCACAATTCCTACATTTTTGTAGCAAACGAATGTTATACTGCCAAAATTGTAGGAATTAGTGTTTATATTTATCGCTATCTATTTTGTATTTTTCAATTCTTAATCCCATGATTCTCTCTGAGATTCCTAAACTCCGCGCCGCTTGTGCTCTGTTTCCACGAGTATTTTTTAATGCATCAGCAATAAGTTCGAATTCTAAAGCATCCAGCGCATGTTCTAGTGATGAATCAAATGTTGTATTTGAAGATTGAGCTGATTGAAGAGATGGTGGAAGATGGTATCCATGGATAACATCATCTTTACTTAACAACACTGCCCGTTCTATACAATTCTCAAGTTCCCTTACGTTACCAGGCCAATGATACATCATCAACAAATCAATTGCGTTACTTGTAATTCTTTTAATAGCACATCTGTTTTTCTTGTTATATTTTTCAATAAAATGATCACACAGTACAATGATATCTGACTTCCTCTCCCTTAAGGGGGGGATATGGAGGGGAAAAACATCTAATCTGTAGTAAAGATCTTCTCGAAATTTCCCCTCTTTCACATCTCTCTCGAGGTCTCTGTTTGTGGCTGCAATAATCCTCACATTGATTTTTATGGTCTTCATTCCTCCAACCCTCTCAAATTCCTGCTCTTGAATTACTCGTAAGAGTTTTACCTGCATTGCCGGAGAGAGTTCAGCTATTTCATCTAGAAAGATTGTCCCTTTATCTGCAAGTTCAAATCTTCCTTTCCTCGCGGTATGAGCCCCTGTAAAGGCACCTTTTTCATGACCAAAAAATTCACTTTCGATGACACTCTCAGAGAGAGCTGCACAGTTTACTTTGATGAAAGACATCTTTTTCCGTAAACTATTATCATGGATTTCTTGAGCGACAAGTTCCTTTCCTGTCCCACTTTCTCCGCGTATCATCACAGTTGCATCACTTTTACTTACCTGTGCGATTAGTTCAAAGAGGCTTTGAAGGACTTGAGATCGTCCAATAATTCTTTCAGGAGTATATTTGTCATCGAGTTCTTGTTGTAGTCGAATATTCTCTGCGAGTAATCGTTCGTTCTCTTCTCTCATTTCTTGTCGCATCTTTACAACTCTTGCGAGCATGCTCGCTATGATTGAAAGAAGTTTCGCATAATGGTTGCATTCACTGAGATTAAGATGTTCAAACAAACCATTTAAGGTGCCAATAACATCTTTTTCGCTACGAATTGGTACACTGATAAAAGAGATACAGGTTGTTGTGGTGTTAAGATCATCTTGTGCACCTGTTTTGTTGATATACCGGTCATCTTTTGAGATATCTGGAATGATGATAACCTGACCACTTTTTACAACATTCCCAGTTATCCCCTCACCTATGTTATACCGCCCTTTTTTCTTTTGGGTATCGGTGAAACCATATGCTGATTCTATGAGTATTTCTTTAGTGTCTCGGTTTAATAACGTAATGGCGCCACGAATCATTGGAGTGTGTTTGCTGATGGCGATAAGGATGGGAGTGAGTATGCCTTTTATATCCTCACTTTCATCTACAATAGTACTAATATCCTGGAGAACTTGAAGTTCAACTGCCATTTCCATGTAGTGTACTGTAAGGAAAACAAAAATAAATAGCAAGCACGGGAAAAAATAAACGAGATTGATAATGACCTAAAAACAACCCTATGAGCTCAATATTGTCATTATATTACAATAATAAACTATGTGAAAAAATAAAAAGAATAAAAATATCTATTATTAATGATTGACAAGGTCACTAAAAAGTAGGTAGGTTTCCCAATTATATTCTAAAAAGTGTAGCGTACACTTTACAAAATTATTGCAAGGAGGTAGGACATGTGTGGATTTGTTGGAGCATTCAACATCACAAGTGAAGTGGGTGACATGAGAGATCATGTTATTCAAATGTCTAAAAAGGTTAGACATCGTGGACCTGATTGGTCAGGGGTATACACATCCAATAATTGTATCCTTGCACATGAACGCCTTGCAATAGTTGAGATC
>CAYZUR010000022.1:0-11744 GCA_964481535.1 uncultured Spirochaetaceae bacterium
TCTATTTCTCTTTTTCTTTTAACTCTCTGCTTCTTTTTCCTTTTCATTTACAACAACTCACTATTGCTAGTATAATCATCTTGTTGTTACACAACGCAAAGGAGAATTTACTATGGCTCAAACACTTTTACACGACATGTTTGCTAACATGAGTGATGTGAAAATGATACAATTTGGTGATTATGAACTTCCCTTACACTTTTCAAAAGGAATTATCACTGAGCACTTAGCTGTTCGTAGTGCTGTAGGCCTTTTTGATGTTTCTCATATGGGACGAGTGATCATTCGTGGCAAAGGGGCACTCGCTCATCTTGACTACCTTGTTACTAATTCAGTGAAATCCTTACAAATTGGTCACTTATTATATACACTAATGTGCTATGAAAATGGGACTGTAATCGATGATCTTATTATTTATCGCCTAGGTGATGATGAGTTTTATGTTGTATTAAATGCAAGCAATATTGAAAATGATATTGAATGGATCACCACATCTAATCCAAGAGGGTTTGATGAAAAGTTAGTGGAATGTATAAACATTACTCCAACAACATGTCAATTCGCACTTCAAGGTCCATCTGCATATCTCCTCTTAGAGAAAATGGGGACACAAGTCGAAAATTTGAAGTTTTTCCAATTTATTGAATCTACTACTATTAGTGGTATTGAAGTAATGCTCTCTCGTAACGGCTATACAGGTGAAGATGGGTTTGAAATCTATGTGAATAATGAAGATGCACAAGTTCTATGGGAAAATTTAATAGAAACAGGGGCTGAATTCAATATTACTATGTGTGGATTAGGGTCTCGTGACACGCTCCGTCTTGAAGCAAAACTCCCTTTATATGGCCATGAGATATCTAATGTGATTACTCCACTCGAAGCAAATTTATCATCTTTTGTAAAGTTTGAAAAAGAAGATTTTTGTGGACGAGCTGCACTAAAAGAGCAACAACTGAAAGGTATTCCACGCTCCGTGCGGGGCATTGAAATGATAGACCCGTCAGTTCCTCGTAATGGCTGTAAGGTGTTTCATGAAGGCCTTGAGATAGGATACGTAACAAGTGGTACAAAAAGTCCAACACTTGGCCTATTTATAGGGTATGTATTAATAGATCGTCATGCGGGGCTAAGTTTTCATGATTCAGTTGAAATTGAGATTCATGGTAAAAGGAAACTTGCTAAAATAGTAAAAACTCCTTTCTATAAACGAACAGGAAAGAAAGAAGAATAATTTACCTCTTCTTTGTATCTTTTTTACTCATCTTCTCTCTCTTTTTGAGGGAGAAGATGATAATAATCTATGCATCAAGAAAGAGTATCTTCAATAGTCTTATGAAACGGGGTAACTTTCATCCGGTTATGAGAGAGAGTTTGGTATATAAAGCGTTGCCCAATACCTTGGTTTTCACTACAGTAGGGGTATGAAAAGTATCTATGAAAGAGTTGAACCGATCCCTTTAGATAATTCAGCAATTATCTACCCTCCAACGGTCGCAAGGTTTAATTCTAATATGTTTCGTCTTTCTATGGATCTACATATTGAAGTGAATCCTCACCGTCTTAAGACAGCGTTAGAACATATTGTAGGAAGATTCCCATATTTCTGTTTATCTCTTCATAATGGATTTTTCTGGTATTACTTAAGTGAACACTCAGCTCCTTTTGAAGTCTACAAAGATAATCCAGCGCCGTGTCGTTATTTGAATATAAAGAAAGGGGCTAATGGATACCTTTTTAAAGTTTTTTACAGAAAAAATAGAATTGCAATAGAATTTTTCCACGCTATTACTGACGGAACTGGTGGTATTATTTTTCTAAAATCCCTCGTTGGGGAGTATCTACGACTTAGTGGATATGAAGTAGGAGAAGATCCTGAAGTATTTTTGCCAGATTCAAAAGTAAAAGAAGAGGAATTAGAAGATTCTTTTAATCGTTTTTATCGACCTATTAAATCAGTATTTGCAATGGAATCTTCTGCATTCCACTTCAATCCTAAAGATCAATTTCAAGATGACATTGAAGTAATTTCAGCTTCCCTCTCTGTTAATACAATAAAGGTAAAAGCCAAAGAATATGGTCTTACTATCACAGAATATGTTGTATGTGAAATTCTTGATGCCCTCCAGAAGTTGCAAAAAATGCATGTCAAAAATAAAAATAAGTGGGCTCCAGTAAGATTGTCTGTCCCTGTAAATATTCGAAAAGTATTCAATTCTTCCTCTCTTCGTAATTTCACCTTGTTTATCGTAGTTGGAATTGATGTTCGACTAGGACACTATGAATTTGATGAAATTGTGAATGCGGTGATGCATCAAATGCGTAGTAGTGTAAATGAAAAGACTCTTTCACTTCAGATTTCGAGGAATGTTGCAGGGCGGCGGCACCCCTTGATGCGCTATGCCCCTAATGTCGTGAAAAATCCCCTTATGAAGCTCTTGAGTGATTCGTATGGAGATAATATATACTCATCAGTAATTAGTAATATTGGTAATGTTACCCTCCCGTCTGGAATGAAAGAGGTGGTAGAGCGACTCGATTTCTTTTTATCACCTAGTAAAACAAACAAAGTTTCCCTAGCCGCAATAGGGGCTAATGGTAAACTTATTATTAATATCACGAGTATCCTCGCACATAACACAGATTTTGAAAGACTGTTGTTAGCCTCTTTTGTGGAAAAAGGGGTGAGTGTTGAGGTCTCTACAAATCGTAGTAATTAGAAAGAACGAGGTTATAGATGGCGTATTGTGTTGAATGTGGTGTAAAATTAGCAGAAGGTGCAACATCGTGTCCTCTTTGCCACAGAGAGGTTATAGCATCAAAAGATATCATTGGAACAGCTAAGAAACCATTATTTGATGAGAAAGATGACCAAGAAGAGAAATTTCCTTCCCTAAAATATGATAAAAGAAGAAAAGGATTAATTGAACTTAGTATTACCTTTGTTGGAGTTGCGATAGTGACCCTCCTTATTACAGGTATTGCGATAAAAGACTCTTTCTCTCCATGGTTCCCTATCGCTTGTACAGTTCTTGGAAGTCTCTACCTTTTTATTCTTCTCTTTGGGAAATCGACCTATAGCAGAATAGGAACTCTTTTTACTATACAGACCATTATTACCCTCTTTACAATAGACCTATTTAGTGGAACCCTCACATGGTCGCTGTATGCAATGAATGGAGTAGTGCTCCTTTATATAATTGGAGTGTTTCCTTTCTATAAAAAAATACAATCTCCTATAATAAAAATTAGTGTAATGAGTACTGTTATTCTAGTCTCTTTATTTCTGTTCGACCTTGTAGAAGGACAGAGTTTACTGTGGTTCTTTCCAATAGCTCTTCCTACGTTTCTTATCACTCTCGGTGGATTTTTTATTCTTGCCCTTCGTTATCTCTATGGCAAGCCTTCCCTTAGTGATATCGTCCTCTCTATTATTTTAAATGTTTCTGTTGGGACAGTTGCAGGGAATTTTTTCTCCCTTAGAATGTTAAAATCTCCTTATATTCTTACATGGTCAAAGAGTGTTCTTATTGTTTCAATTATTTTGACTCTATTTCTTATTTCTAATGCAACTATTCGTAAAGTACGTTTTTATTTTAACAATAAGGTCTGATCTTATTTACGCCAGAATGATCGAGTAAAGATCGAAAGGACTGTATAAATTTCAAGTCTTCCAGCAAGCATCATAAGAGATAAAAACCACTTTACGTAATTAGGCATACCACCAAAACCAGCCCCTGCAGGACCTACTCCCTCAAGACCAAGGCCAATATTTCCGACCGATATTAACCCTGAAGCAAAGCTTGTTAATAGATCATACCCACTTGAGGCAACAACTAAGGTAGAAGCAAGGACAAGGGCAATATAGATTGCTACAAATCCTGCAATGCTATTCACCGTTTTCCAACGAATTCTTTCATTTTGAGTTTGTAAACTAAATATTCCTTTTGGATGCAATAAACTTTTAATATTAAGGACACCTAACTTGAACATAGTAATAAGGCGGGTAACTTTTATACCACCACCGGTTGATCCAGCAGATCCCCCAATAAACATCATTGTTAGGAGCACCGCCTGTGTGAGTGGGGGCCATAACCCATAATCAGCTGTAGCAAACCCTGTTGTAGTAAGAATAGATGCTACATGGAACGCTCCATAGCGAAGGGAAGTTGCAAAAGTAGGATACACATTCTTCGAAACTAGGGAGAGTGTTGTGATAAGGGTGGCGATGAAGAAAATAGAGAGGTAGACCTTTAATTCGCTATCTCTATACACATCAGTAATTCTTGCTCGAATAAGGGCAAAGTAGAGAGAAAAGTTTACCCCAGCCATCACCATAAAAATAGTAACCACTACATCAACATAAGCACTATTATAATAGCCAATAGAGGCATTCTTTGTAACAAAACCACCTGTAGCAACACTACCAAATGTTATCGTAAGAGCATCATATAAAGAGAGGCCCCCTAGCACTAAAAGAAGTGTTTCTAATACTGTCATTCCTAAATATATAAGCCAGAGAATAAGGGCAGTATTTTTGATTTTAGGGGTGAGTTTGCTTTTAGTAGGACCAACAGCTTCAGCTCCAAAGAGCTGAAATCCTTCAACTCCAATTAATGGAAGAAGGGCAACAAATAATACAACAATACCCATTCCACCTAACCAGTGGGTGAGGCTTCTGTAAAAAAGGATAGAGTGATAAGAAGCTTCAATATTAGAGAGGGTAGTGAGACCTGTTGTCGTGAATCCACTCATCACTTCCATAAATCCACTCGTATAATCAGTTGTTGTATGGGTGAGGGTAAGGGGAATTGCACCAAGAGCACTTGCAACTATCCACGTTAATGTAACAAATAAATAGACATCTTTTACTGTTAAACTTCGGCTTTTAGTACGCCAGGACCTTCCAATAGTAAGGATGATAGTAACATAGACAATAATAATTGCAATAGAGACAATAAATGCCCTGAATGCTTCCCATTCTCCAAGGTATGCCGCCATAATTGTTGGAATAAGCATAAACATCCCAATAATACTTTGCATAGTTCCTGAAAGACGCAATATTTGTTTCCAGTTCATTGTAGGTCCCTTTAAGAGAATAATTGATTAATATATTCTAAGTGCTCTCTACCAGCACACACTATAAGGATATCTTCTTGTATAATGGTGTAGTTACCTGTTGGAATAATGTTTTTTCCCTTACTTGTAATCCCTGCTATTACCCCTCTGTTTTTCATGTTGATTTCTTTGATTTGTTTGCCTACAACACGAGATGCATCTGAGATGATAAATTCAAATATTTCAAAAGCTCCATCAAAAAGGGAGTGAACAGAGGAAACATGGGCGCCCCTCATATATTTGAGTAATGAGTCAACGGTTGATTCACTTACACTAATTACAGAGTTAATTCCCATGTGAGACGCAAGACGCACATAGTTATTATTGTTCTTTACAAGGGCTATAGAACGAGGAACTCTAACATGCTTAGCATAGCTTGCTGTGATGATATTCAACTCATCATTATCAGTAACACTAATAAGCAAGTCATATGAACTAAATCTCTCATCCTCAAAGATATTCTCATCGGTAATATCTGATTGAACCACGAGAATATGTGGAAACAGATTTGCAAAAGTTTCAGCTACTTCAATATTTTGTTCTACAAGGGTGATGTTTTTATGAAAAGATTGGGGGAATGAACGCAATAAAAATCGTGCAATCTTACTTCCACCCACAATTATGATCTTTTTAGGGCGTAATTTCTGTTGCCCTATAAGGGTCGAAAGAGTTTCTTTATCACTATCAAAAGCGACAATGCTAATTGTATCTCCTGGGTAGATAACAGTATTACCAGAAGGGACAATTCCTTCCCCATCTCGATGAATAGCGGCAATAACAAACTCAGTTTTTAAGGCGTTACGGCAGTTTGCTACATTCTGTTTAGCAAATACCGATTTATTATGTACATAGTGATTATATAGGACAAGATTACTATTGTTGAATGTAATCACCACATTGTGAAAAACACCTCTATCTATAATGCCAAAGATGCTTTTAGCAGCTTCAGCCTCTGGGTTTACAATGTAGTTGATTCCAAGAACTGTTGTGGGAAGCCCCTCTTTTCCTGTATATGTAAGGTTTCTAATTGCTGCAATAGTGTTTACTCGAGTTTCTATATTTTCAACAAGGCCACATGCAACCAAATTTACTTCATCACTATCAGTTACAGCGATAAAAGAACTTGCTTTTTGTACTTCAGCTTCCTTTAATTTTTCAATATCAGTGCCAGAGCCGACGACTACCATACAGTCTAATTTTGACTGTATCTCACTAGCACGTTTAGGGTCTGATTCAATTATTACTACATCTCTCTTTTCTTGAATGAGATGACGAGCAAGCAATGTGCCTCTCTTTCCAGCACCAAGAATAACTACTTTCATTGCTGTATCATAACTAACTAGGGGGTGAAAGGCAAGTGCAACATAATAAAAGAAAAGCTGTTACCACGTATAGTAGTAACAGCCAATGAATTACATACATCTCTTATTTATCATCAATAGCAAAAGGGATTCCTAAAGCAGACGGAGCCGCATATGAACCTTTTTTATTTTGATGCAAAATTGTCATAATACTTAATGTAAAGAAGGTAATAAGATAGGGGGCAATAGCGAGAAATTGAGTTGGGATGATCATCTTAACACCAGCGGCTTGAAGTGAGAACTGGAGAGAAGTAATACCACCAAAGACAAGTGTTCCAATTACTGCCTTCCCTGGATTCCATGTTGCAAATATTACAAGAGCTATAACAATCCACCCCTTACCACCTGTCATCCCATCGTTCCAACTTGGGGTAAAAGAGAGCGATAAACAGGCTCCACCAAGACCGGCAAGCATTCCACCAATTGTTGTATATATGTATCGAAGATGAGGAACATTAAGACCCATTGCTGTAGCTGTCCTTGGAGATTCTCCTGTAGCACGAATAGCAAGACCATGCTTTGTCTTGTACATAAAGAACCAACTAAATGGGATCAAAAGATAGAGGGCGTAGGTGAGGACACTTACATCAAAGAAAGCTCCAATTACTGGAATATTGTGTAATCCAGGAATCGCAATATTTTCAAATTTACTCTCTAAATTCATTCCGACTAAATTATAATTGTTACTAGCTGGGCCTAATCGATTACCAAGAAAGTTCGCAAGACCTGTACCAAACATCGTGATTGAAAGTCCACTTACTACTTGATTCGCCCTCATCGTAATACATAAAAATGCATGGATGAGTGAAAGAATAGCACCAGCAACCATAGCCATAATGAGGCCAATGTAGAGATTCCCTGTCGCAAAGGCTGCAGCAAATCCACTTAATGCTCCCATGAGCATAATTCCTTCCATTCCTAGATTAAGGATACCGGATTTTTGTGTATAAATCTCACCAATAGTAGCAAATGTTAAACTTGTTCCCATCGCAATAGTTGCAGCGAGGAGTTTTGTCATAAAATCCATTATACGGCCTCCTTATAAATCACTTTAAGTGTATAGTCGTTGAAAATAGAACCAGCGAGTAGTGGCAGCAGAACTAATCCTTGAAGAACTTCTCCCATAGATTCTGGTAATTTCATAGCAATTTGAAGGGCATCTGCACCAGTTGTTAAGCTCGCCATAACAATGGCAACAATAATCGATGCGAATGGATTTAAATTTGACATCCATGCGATAATAATACCAGTAAATCCATACCCGTTGTTCACTCCCTTTGTGAGCCTGTGGGCAATTGCTGTTGTGTTAATAGCGCCAGCTAATCCAGCTATAGCACCAGAAACCAACAAAGCTAGGATAATATTCCTTTTAATTGACACCCCTTGATACCTAGCTGCTTTTGGGTTTTTTCCAATCATATTGAGTTCAAATCCCCAACGAGTTTTGTAAAGGACAAACCACAAAATAATGACAAGGGCTAGAGCAATAAAAACACCTGCATGAACCTTTCCCCACACTCTAAAAAAGTAGGTTGCCTGAGGGAAATCAGGTGTTCCTAGATTTCCTAATGGAGCTTTCCATGCTTTGATGTAGAGGTATTCAACAATACCTATTGCTACATAGTTAAGCATCAGTGTTGTGAGCGTCTCATCTACTGACCATACAGCCTTAAGAGTTCCTGGGATTCCCGCCCAAAGAGCCCCAGCTATCATCCCAACAACAAGACCTATAGGAAGAAGCATAGGAGTTGGAACAAACTTCCAAAATTGAATAACCCACGTTACCCCTATTGCTCCCCATATATATTGTCCTTCAGCTCCAATATTCCAAAATCTCAAGCGAAATGCTATTCCTACTGAGAGTCCACACAATAGGAGTGGAAGAGATTCTACAATTGTATATTGAATACGTCTTGCATTTCCAAAAGCACCATTAAACATAGCCCCATATGCCTCGAGTGGGTTTACTTTAGAAAACAGAAGTACTAAAGCTCCAATGAGAAGGGAAACAATAAAGGATACTATCGGAACTATAAAAGTCATTGATTGTGATCTTCGCTCTCTTTTTTCTAATACCAATCTCATGTAGTGCCTCCAAAGCCTGCCATCAATAGGCCTATCTCTTCGGTATTAGTCTCTTTTACATGTTTAATACCCATAATCTTGCCTTCAAACATTACAGCGATGAAATCAGCTACCATTTGAAGTTCTTCTAATTCTTCACTTACTAACAATACTGCATTTCCTTTATCCCTTTGGAGGATGATATTTTGTCGTACCGCTTCAGTAGCTCCCACATCAAGTCCTCTTGAGGGGTATACTGCAATAAGAATTCCTCCACAAGAGTCAATTTCACGAGCTAATATAGTTTTTTGTATATTCCCACCAGATAAAAATTTAACTGATGTATCTTGGTTTGGAGTTTTTATTACAAAGTTTTTTATTAATTTATCAGCAAATACTCTCAATAGAGATCTCTTTACAAAAGGACCACTACTAATTTCACGAGTACGATATTTCTTCATAGCAAGGTTATCACCAACACTCATATCTCCTACTACTCCAGATCTTCCTCTATCTGCGGGGATATGAGCCACTCCTGCCTTAATGATAGATAAGGGGGATGAGTTAGTCATATCTTTGCCATCAATGAGAACACTCCCCTTGGTTGCTTTGAGTAATCCTGTGATTACTTCTGTGAGCTGAGTTTGCCCATTTCCAGCAACTCCTGCAATACCAAGTATTTCACCTCGTCGTATAGATAAGGAAACATCATCTAAAAAGGGTCTAGAACCAAGAGGATTATCTACGGTGATATTTTTAAGAGAAATACGAGGTTCTCCTGGATTAAATGCACATCTATCTAACGTGAATAGGACATCACGTCCTACCATCATGTTTGCAAGGTCTTTTGGAGTGACCGTTGCTGTATCACATGTGTTTACTGTTTTGCCTCTACGTAAGACTTGAACTTTATGACTAAAAGAAATTACTTCATCCATTTTATGAGTGATGAAGATTGCAGATTTACCTTCACCTAGCATAATCTTAATGATCTTATTTAGTTCTCGAGATTCACCTGGAGTGAGAACCGCAGTCGGTTCATCGAGAATAAGGATGTCTGCTCCTCTGTAGACGAGTTTTAAGATTTCAACTCTCTGTTGTTCCCCCACACTGAGATTATGGATAATAGCATCAGGGTCAACCTGTAAGCCATATTGTTTACTTAGTTCGGTGATTCTTGCTCTTATATTATCAACTTTTGGGACAAAAGGAAGATCCTTTAATCCAAGAACAATATTCTCGTAGACACTCATGTTTCCTACGAGCATAAATTCTTGGTGTACCATCCCAATGCCAAGAGCCATGGAGTCTTGTGGACTTTGTATGTCTTGTAGTTCCCCTCGTACATATATGTTCCCACTATCAGGACGATATAATCCTACTAGCATGTTCATAAGGGTACTCTTTCCTGCACCGTTTTCCCCTAATAGGGCCAATACTTCTCCAGGATAGAGTTCTAATGAAACATCCTCATTTGCTTTCACACCTGGAAAGTGCTTACTTATATGCTCCATTCTTACTACAGGAGTGAGTTTCTTTTCTATTTCCATAAATAGTTGCCTTTATATGTATGTGATTTATTAATAAAAATTACCATATATAATACTATAATTAAAAAAGGGCAGACATCAATTGTCCGCCCCTTGTGAGCTTTAATGTGGCTATTAGTTCGTTGAACCAATAACTCCATCAACAAACCACATAAGAGAAAGCATATCGCTATCACTCATTTTTTCGCCAGCTTTTTGTTTTACAACTCCGGTATTGTCTTTAATTTCTCCCCAGAAGACATCCCATTCGCCACTAGCAATTTGAGCTTTTTTAGCTTCAACTTGTGTAACAACATCAGTTGGTACTAATGGAGAAATATCAGAAAGATAAATCATGTCATCTTCAATACCACCCCAATATGATTGAGTTTTCCATGTACCATTCATTGCTTTTTCAATTTCAGGAATCATATAGTTTCCCCATCCCCACATAGTTGAAACGAGGACGTTATCACTTTTGGTGATTTTTTTGAAGTCAGCATTATATCCAATAGCATATTTGCCTCTTTCAATAGCAGCTTTAGCAGGTTCTGTGGTATCTTGGTGTTGTGCAATTACATCAACGCCTTGATCTAAGAGGGCTACAGCACCTTGTCTTTCTAGAGATGGGTCAAACCATGTGTTTGTCCATACAACAGTAACAGTTGCATTGGGGTTAACAGCTTTTGCACCGAGTGTGAATGCGTTAATTCCTCTAATTACTTCAGGAATAGCATAAGCACCAACATACCCGAGTTTTCCAGTAGGACTTACTTTTGCAGCAATCATACCTGAAAGATAACGCATTTGGTACATTCTTCCAAAATAGTTTGACATGTTCTCATTAGATAAATAGCCAGAACAATGTTCGAAATAGACATCTGGGTTCTCTTTTGCAACTTGAAGAACATAGTCTTGGTAGCCGTATGAGTTTGCAAATATAATTTTACATCCATCGTCTACAAGCTGTTCGAGAGCTCTAGCAGTAGAGTCGTTTTCTGGAATGTTTTCCATTCTAACGACTTCGATTTTATCCCCAAAATATGCCTCAGCAGCTTTTGTCCCTTGGTCGTGCATGTAAGAATACCCCATGTCTCCAGGTGAACTAATATAGATTACACCAACTTTAAATGGTGCATCAGTTTCTACTTCAGCTTCTTTTCCACCCTGAGCTAAAAGAGAGAGTCCTACTACAAGCAACAACACTAGTAACACTGATAGTTTTTTCATTCAACTACTCCTTGTGTGATTAAAATATAAAGAAATAATTCTTTATAAAATTAAGTGTATTCTATGTCTTACCGCCTGTCAAATATATAATTGGTTATCTATTGCAGTTTGTTGCAACATTCCCCTCCCTTTATAATAAGGTAAGAATAAATTTTATTGCTTTACTTATATGAGGATTTTATGATACCTTTAACCTTTGATTTTGTTTAGATATAAAAGTAGGTATTCTCATGAAAAAATATATTGCTATATTTCTGTTTTTTTTGTGTATTTTCCTTTTTCCCATTATTGCGGCAGACACATCAATGATTATCCGCTCTCCTTTATATACTGATAGTGTTGTTTCTCAGGATGTTGCAACAATAGATCGTTCTTTTAAGGGGCAATTAGGGCTCAATGATGAGACAATTATAAGCAATAATGAGTTGTCTAATGAAGAGAA
>CAYZUR010000023.1:0-11578 GCA_964481535.1 uncultured Spirochaetaceae bacterium
CACACCCAATTCATCGAATGCACCAGATTGTATAAGAGATTCAACGAGACGTGTATTAAGAACTCTTGGTTCACTGCGATAGAGGAAATCGAGGAAAGAAGTATATGGACCATTCACATCTCGCTCTTTTAATATATGTTCTACAGCAGCAGATCCTACATTTTTTATCCCCTGTAATCCATATACAATTGCCCCATTTACTACAGTAAATTGTCTTCCTGAGCTGTTAATAGATGGGGGGGTGAGGGTAAGTCCTTGTGATGCTGTATCAGATAGATAGATGGAGAATTTATCAGGAGCGTTCATCTCATTTGTGAGGTTAGCTGCCATAAATTCAGCTGGAAAGTTTGCTTTTAAATAGGCTGTTTGATAGGCAACAACAGAATAGGCTGCAGCATGAGATTTATTAAATCCATAGCCTGCAAAAGGGAGAAGCATTTCAAAAATATCTTCAGCGATCTGTTTTGTGTACCCTTTCTTTTGTGCCCCTTCAATAAAGTTCACCTTTTCTAGAGCCATAACTTCAGCTTTCTTTTTCCCCATTGCTCGCCTTAAAAGGTCAGCAGCTCCCATTGAATACCCTGCAATGATTTGAGCAACTTCCATAACCTGTTCTTGATAGACAATAACTCCATAGGTCGTTTTAAGTGGAGGCTCTAAATCGGGGTGAGCATATTCAATAATACTTTTCCCATTTTTTGAATCAACAAATTTAGGGATATAGGCCATAGGCCCTGGACGATAGAGGGCGTTTAGTGCAACTAAGTCTTCAATAGAGTTTGGTTTTGCATCTTTTAAAATCTTTCTCATTCCAGGACTTTCAAACTGGAATACCCCACTACTTTCCCCTTCACACAACATTGCATATGTTTTTTCATCATGTTCATCTATCTCTGATACAGAGAAATCAGGGATTCTGTGACGAATGAGCTTTTGAGTATGTTGAATTAATGTCAGAGTTTTTAATCCTAAAAAGTCCATTTTAACAAGACCACACTCTTCAAGCATATCCATCGTATATTGGGTAGAAACAAGATTTGTTTTTGGTTCAAAGTAGAGCGGTACATAGTTTGAAAGATTGCTCTTTCCAATAACAACACCTGCTGCATGGGTAGAGATATGGCGGTTTAATCCTTCAAGACGTGTAGCCACATCGAACAGCTCTGCGTATACGCCTCCCTTAGCAATGAGTTCTTTAAGTTCAGGACGGTAATTAATAACACCCCCAACTGTTAGTTTGGGAGGTTTATCACCCTCCTTCTCTGGTGGGAGGGCATCGGGGATAAGGTTTACTATCCTTGTAGCCTCTGCAAAAGGAATATCGAGTACACGAGCTACATCCTTTAGAACTTGTTTTACTTTTAGTGTTCCAAATGTTGCAATTTGGGCAACTCGATCAGTTCCATATTTTGCTGTTACATAATCGATAACTTCTTGTCTTCTTTCATAACAAAAGTCTATATCAAAGTCGGGCATTGAAACTCTTTCAGGATTCAAGAATCGCTCAAAGATAAGATTATACTTAATAGGATCAATATCAGTAATAGTCATGGCATAGGCAACAAGAGAGCCAGCTCCACTTCCTCTTCCTGGTCCTACTGGGATATTACGTTCTTTTGCCCAGAATATGAAATCCCACACGATGAGAAAATAGCCAGTGAACCCCATACTTATAATTACATCGAGTTCGTAATCGAGACGCTCTTGTAACTGTAATGTTACTTCATCATATCGCTTTGCTAATCCATCATTTGCTATGTAGCGCATATATTCACTATCTGAAGTAAATTCAGGAGGTATTTCATAATCTGGGAGGAGAGGACCTGGAAGATCTATCGTGAGATTCGTTTTATTTGCAATTTTGACACTGTTTTCAATAGCTTGGGGAACATGAGAGAAGAGATTGTACATCTCATCTCCACTTTTTAGGTAAAATTGGTCTGAAACAAACTTCATTCTATCAGGATCATTCTTTTTTTTGTTTGTCCCAATACAGATCGCTATATCTTGAGCATTTGCATCAGATTGTTCTATATAGTGGATATCATTTGTGGCAACAAGGGGGATCCCAGTCTCTTTAGAGAGGGTAATCATTAACTCATTTACTTTCTTTTGTTCAGGAAGTCCATGGTCTTGTAATTCTAAATAGTATCGGTCATCATCAAAAATTGAGTAATAAAAGAGGGCTCTCTCTTTTGCCCCTTCATAATTATCATGATTAAGAAGATATGATACTTCTCCACCTAAACAAGCAGAAGTACAAATTAATCCTTCACTGTATTTCTTAATTAACTCATCATCAATACGAGGTTTGTAATAAAACCCTTTTGTAAATGAAAGTGAGTTAAGTACTAATAGATTTCTATACCCAACTTCATTCATAGCCAGTAAGACAAGATGGTAATAACGAGACCCACTCATGGTCACTGATTTTGCAGTGTATGACTCAGGGTTTACATAAAACTCACACCCAATAATTGGTTTAATGCCATTTTCTTTACATGCATGGTAAAACCGAAGGGCTCCAAACATATTCCCATGGTCTGTAAGTGCTAAGGCGCTCATGCCCAGCTCTTTTGCTTTTTCCATATAACGATGTATAGGGGCAGCTCCATCTAGTAGTGAAAAATCGCTATGGTTATGCAAATGGACAAATTCTCGCATACAGTTGACTCCTTACAATGAGATGCATTGTATCACAATGAGGTGATATTTTTTAGCCCTTAGAGGTCAAGAGATGAAAAAGTTAACGCTCTGCTAAACCTTGGGCATTTAAGGCATGAAGGGATGCTTCAATGCATCGTTTAGCTCTTTCTATCTGAATAAAAGAGATGTCATCTTGGGCTACAGCGGAGAGCTTTTCAATAATGACTTTTACTACTTTCTCTATTTGAAGAGTTGATAATGGGATAATTGTCCCATTCATCATGAGAGATAATTCTTCTGGGATAAGAAACAGAGATATTGGAAAAATAATGCACATTCGAAACTGGTTGATTACTGATTGATTATACCAGCATCCAACACTGAGGATTACTGCCTCCTCTGGTTTTATCATTGGGTTTTGCGCAGTAATAAAGTAACTGAATGTCTCTTTTTCGAATGATACCCGTATTTTACTTACTACCTCTTGTTTTTTTAAGGTGATAAGGCCAGTATTTTTATAAAGTTCTTTAATAGGAACCCACTTGCTTGTTGGCTTATTGGTCCTAAAGGAGCGAATTTCAACGTCAGCATCGAGAGCTGCTAATGCACCGCATACAAGCAATCGGTGTTGTTTAATACACACAACACCTCCTATAGTCATTTGAGATCTTGTTATTGCAGTTCCTGTCTTTTCAATGGCATCGTAAAGGAGTTTTGGAAGAACTTGTTTTCCAACACTCAATAGCTGTTGAAGGGTAACGATAGAGCCAAACTCGAGGTATTTATCATTTCGTGTAATCTGCTGAAACTCACTAATTCCTCCAAGATAGATAATATCTGAGTGCGAGGAATAACTTGGATAATACCCTTTTTGATTCATGATATACGTTCCACCAGCAAAAAACGTAGGATCTGGTACTCTCGAAATAGATTGAGCTAACTCACTTAATGATTTTGGCATATGTACTGTAGGAGATCTAATTCCCTCGAACACGTCGTTTCCTCCGATAAGCAGCAGCTGCTTTAAAGATTGAAATCATCTCTTGTGCATCTAAGCATGCACATGTATTTAGTCTCATCTCACCTACAATTGTTTCTTCATCAAGTCCATGGTGGTGTATCACCTCTGTTTTTTTAATTTGTTTTAACAACGATTCAAAAATTAATGTTTTTGATGCAAAACAATGAGAACAAGGGTGAAGGTGGGTATCATCATATGCGCGTTCAATATCATGCCAAAAGCGTGTTTTTCTAAACCCTTCAAATGTTGTAATATGCTTACCCTTAATAAGAAATGCTGGAGTGAGGCAAGAAAGGACTACTTTGTCATCTATCATTACGATGCAATTGCCACATAAATCTCCATCACAATGGCTAAGATTTCTCCCACTGGTAATGTCTTCATTCAAAATGAGGTTGAGAGGTTTATTACTGTTCACATAGAGTGTTTGTGTGATTTTATCAATAGTACATTCTATTTTCATATATCATCTCCCCAGTTAATATTATGTTTCGATGTGTATGGAAGGGTAGAAACCTCTTTTCCTGTAGCAGAAGAGAGAGCTGAAACATAAGAGGCATATATCATAGCCCTAAGAGATTGTGTAGCACTTGATGGAATATTTGATTCACTCGAGCTCGTAACTTTAATATCTATTATAGGTGGGTCATTGTTATTATGAATTGGAATCAAGTCAAAATCATTGAGAGTAGAATAGATGATATGTCTAAACTTTGAACAAAGTTGTTCGTTATTCATAACATGTGTACATAAGAAACGGGCATATACTCTTCTCGCGAATGCTGTAAGGGTGACGGTATCTATTTCAATCTCTAGGGTGAGGCAACCCCAGTTTTGACTTATAAATTTTGTTCCAGGTGAAGCAATAGTACTCTTTGCACTTACCGAAGCACTAATAGGGAGAGGTTCTTGGAATCTCTTGCTTTTAATACTCGTACATACTTGACGTATCATCTCTATAGACCTTGCTACATCAAGAGATAGCACTTCTGGTCCACTATCTACAATCTTAGAGGTATCTCTTTTTATACTGTGAATAATAGTAGGATCTACTGATAACTCTTGTGCTATCACGCTGTACCATAATTGTTTTGTCTTTTTACTTGGGTAGAAACTTGAGTTAATTATGATGTTATTATTTTCTAGTGTAATTTCTATTTTACTATCTCGATGCAATGCACTGTCGAGAGAAAAGCCACTAATTCCAGCTCCGCAAGCAATCCCAATCCCTCTAGAGTAGTTCAAAAATGTTGATAACCGTTGTGCTTTTTGACTTTGCATAGAATAGACTGCATGATGACGAGAAAAATCAGAAACTTGTATTATTTCACCTAAAAGATCTTTTAAGTGATTAAAGGCCATGGTCGATATTACCCCCTCTCTTTCATCATACCGACTATATTCTTTGATTCTCCAGTTGGCAGGATTTTTTTTGAGGTGCTGAGCAATTGCTGAAGCATGTGCTTCTGTTGAGAAAAGGGCGGAGGTATATCCAAGGGAGCCAAAAAAGTGGGAAGGGGGGGTGTGAGATTCTACTATTTTGAGCGATACATGGAAAGCCTTAAGTGGATACAAAGGTAATAAGCCTGCTATCATTTGTTGAACCATTTCAAATGAAAAGAGGGGATATGCTCCTTGGTCTATCTCAACATCAACATTCTCTGCTATTGGCTTACTTAATTCATCTAAAATTGTCTCTCTTGTAATAGTGTATTGGCTTTTATACGTTGGAGTTTTGCTGTAGAGAATGACCTTTTTCATTGATTTCAATGCAGCAAGAGCTGCGATGGATGCAATGATTGAAGGTATGAGAAGCTTCTCATCGTGAGCTGAATTATAGTCTTCACCTAAAATTACTACACTTTTCTTTGTTCTACTACAAACAGATGCAACACTATCTTGGACATGAAATGGCCACTGTGTTGGAACTTTTACATAGAGGATATCATTCTCAATCCATGCTTTCGCTTTTATGTAAGCATCTTCTTTGGTATGGTGTGGCTCATCAATGTATGTTTTTTTGTATGAGGTGGTGCTAGATGTGCGAAATTCTTCAACATTATTCCACATATATTCAATTGGAGAGTGCTCTTTTAATAGATTTTCACTACTACTTGTTGCAACATTTTGGTACTCAATTTCAATAGTTTTTGATCTGATAGTAGTACTTTCAAGATCTGGTCCGAATAAGGCAAGAACAGGCTCCCCAATATATTTTACTGAGTGTGAGGCAAAAAGAGGGAACGTGTCTTTATATACAGAGATGCAAGGACTCCCTACAACACTGTGAGAATCGATGATAATAAAAGGTTCATCTTTTTCTAACACAGAGTGTCCTAAAATAGAACCTGCTTCCATTGTACTTGGGATAATAATTCCATGCAGTGTGTCGATAGCATCAAAGCTCGTATTTTTTTTTACCATATTTTCAGACTCATATCCTTCTTTGCTAAAAATACCATTTTACTCATCTCATCGCAATGGCAAAAATGGGTAAATCAGTTATACTATAAGGCAGATGAGGAAATTATGGGTGAAATTGATGTAATTAGAGAAGAAATAAGAAATATTAGCGAGCGACTTAGGGAATACCAAAAACAGTATTATCAAGATTCAAAAAGTGTGGTCAGTGATAAAGAGTATGATGCCTTAACAGATCGCCTCATTGTATTAGAAACTTCTTATCCTCAATTAAAACTCCCTACTTCTCCTACTGCCCGAGTTGGTAGTGATTTAGTAAGCACATTTAATGAAGTTGAACATACAACTCCAATGCTCTCCCTTGATAAAGTGTATACGAGTGAAGGGATAGTCGAGTGGATGAATAAAAGTAGACAAAAGAGTGATAGACCCCTATCCTTTACTATTGAAGAGAAAATTGATGGTGTTTCTCTGGTTTTGTACTATCAAAATGGAAAATTAGATAAGGCTGTTACTCGAGGAAATGGCTATGTTGGAAATGACGTTACAGCAAATGCAAAAACAATTACTACCATTCCTCTTATCCTTACTCAACCGATTTCTATTGCTGTACGAGGAGAGGTTTTTTTAGAAAAGGATGATTTTTTACGACTCAATAACACGTTAGATGTTCCTTTTGCAAATCCGAGAAACCTTGCTAGTGGAACCTTAAGGAGAATTAATAGTCGTGAAACTGCAAGAGTTCCCCTTAAGATGTACGTATATGATGCATACTTTCCCCTCTCTACTCCCCCATATCCTACTCAAGGACAAATGCTTTCCTATCTCACCTCTCTCGGTTTTCCTGTAAACCCAACACTCTTAATAGTCTCTGACTCATCGAGAAAGATTGAGGGCTGTGAGTTTACTGAGCAAGGTAATTTTTCACAAATTGATGAATATTTACATAACACGTTTAAAAAAAGAGAATCACTTAATCATGAAATAGATGGACTTGTTATCAAGGTAAATGAATTAGATATGAGAGAAGCGTTAGGGTACACAAATCATCACCCTAAATGGGCAATAGCATATAAATTTGACTCTCCGCTTGGTCAAACAATAGTTACTTCAATCGATATCCAAGTTGGAAGAACTGGAAGAATTACCCCAGTAGCGCGAGTTGTTCCAGTTCTTGTTGCAGGGTCTACTATTTCTAACATCACTCTTCATAACCAAGATTACATTAACTTACTTGAACTTGCCCTTAATGATACTGTCACCATTAGTAAACGGGGTGATGTTATCCCTGCAATAGAAAAAGTAGTAGAGAAGAATATTGTAGGTAATACAACCTTTATTCTTCCCCATTCATGCAGTGTCTGTGGGACAACTCTTGTCCAAAATGGAGCCCATCTTTTTTGTCCCAATTATGATTGCAAAGACCAAGTAATAGGGCGTATCTCTTTCTTTGTTGGAAGAGACAATATGGATATTGAATCATTTGGACCAGAAACTGTAGCAACTCTTTTTCATGCGGGCCTCCTTAATGATATTCCAGATATCTATACACTAGATTATTACACACTCATAGGAACAGCTGGATTTGGAGAGAAGAAGGTTGAATCCCTTATCAAAGGGGTTCAAAAGAGTAAAGAGAAACCCTACAAAGTAGTCCTCCTCTCTTTAGGACTCCCTGATATTGGGAAGAAGGGAGTTGAACTGATTATTAATTCTGGATGCTCCTCCATTGATATCCTCCTCAATTATGTAGCACAAGATAATAGAGAATCTCTACTTGCAGTGAAAGGTCTTGGAGAGAAAACAGTCAACGCTCTATTTAATGCATTGAAAGAAGAACATATGCAGCACATGATAAATGAGTTAAAAAAGAGTGGGTTGCAGTTTGAAGAAGAAATACATGAAATAGGGGATATTCCTCAGCTCTTTAATGGACAAACATGGGTAATTACAGGCTCATTTACTGCCTTTGCTCCTCGCTCTTTAGCCGCTGATGAGTTAGAAAAGAGGGGAGCTAAAGTTACTTCGAGCATCTCAAAATCTACTTCTTCTCTGTTAGCTGGAGAGAATGGTGGATCAAAAATTGAAAAAGCGCAATCTCTAGGTATCCCAATTATTAATGAAGATGAATTTCTTGAGATGTTGAAAGGAGGGGGTGATGGACAACATAGCGAATGATCTTAATACCCTTTTAAAAGGGACGATTGTTGATACACTACTCACCGATGTCGGTAAGAGACTCTATTTCCCTTTAGGCATAGTAAGTCAAAGCCAAGGGGCAAGTAAAGCAAAATGTACTATCAACGCAACAGCAGGAGTTGCATTACAAGATGGGCATCATATCACTCATCCCCTTTTTAATGAATTTTCCCATATAGTGAGTAGTGATGAGATGGTCTCTTACGCTCCAACAGCAGGTGTTTTTCTGTTAAGAAAAGCATGGATGGAACACATTCATCATGAAAATCCACTTCTCAATGATATCTCTCATTCTCTTCCTGTCGTTACAAGTGGCCTCACCCATGCAATTAGTGTTATCAGTCAACTTTTCATTGACGAGAATACTACTATTATCATCTTTAGTCCAAGCTGGGACAATTACCAGCTTATCTTTGATGTGAAGCACCAAGCGAATATACTCCATTTCTCTCTGTTTGATGAAAGGGGTGTGTTAGATATTGCTGGATGGAAAAGAGAATGTGAACAGATACAAGAGGAAAAATTAGTCTTTCTCTTTAACTTTCCCAATAATCCAACAGGATATACTCCAAGCACAATAGAGATGGAAGAGATTACACATCTTTTAATAGAGATGGCTCGAGGTGGGAAAAAGATTCTTTCTATCATAGATGATGCCTATGCAGGCCTTTTTCATACGGACGTGCCTTCTCTCTATTCTCTTTTTAGTTCCCTTGCTAATGCGCATGAAAACATTTTAGCTGTAAAATGTGATGCAGCAACAAAAGAATCTCTTGTGTGGGGATTTCGAGTAGGATTTATTACATATGGAGCAAAAAACCTTCTCCCTCATCATTATGAAGCCCTTATTGAAAAAACAAAAGGGGCAGTACGATGCAGTATTTCAAGTGCATCAATGATGAGTCAATCTCTTTTATTAAAAGTCCTCACAGCCCCTCACTACTCATCTACTATACAAAATGTGAAAGATGAGATGAAAAGAAGGTATGAAAAAGTGATGGAGAGTATTCACCTTTACCAAGGTGAAGATGATATTCTCACCCCTTTTCCTTCTAATAGTGGCTATTTTATCTCCTTGTCATATAAGGGAGATGCTACTACTCTTAGATTAGCACTCTTGAAAGAGGGTGTAGGTATTATCTCATTAGGAGAGCATATCATCAGAATTGCCTACTCAGCGGTAAACTTTGAATCTATTGATGATTTGGTTCGATCAGTATTTGTAGGAGCAAGGAATCTATGGAAATAAAAAGCAAAGTATATGTGGTTAATTCCCGTGGTGAAAAATTTATGGGAATTGGGGTGTTGTGGTTATTAAGAGAACTGAAAAAGCAAGGTTCTCTTCGATCTGCTGCAAAAGAACTAGGCATATCATATTCAAAAGCATATTCAATGATTAAAAATTTAGAACAAGAATTAAAGATACGTGTTATAGAGAGAAAAAAAGGAGGGGCAGATCACATAGGATCTTCTTTGACCCCTTTTGGAGAACAATTTTTAGTTCTCTATGATGTATTTCAAGGAGAGGCCAAAGAATTGCTCCTCTCCCCTTTTCAACAGTTTTCTGATAAGGTAGAAGAGTTGATAAAAGATTTTGAACCAAAAAATTAAGGAGGAGTTGCATAATGGATACTCATGTTGCAAATAAAAAGTATAATTTTACTATTAATAATCTTGGAGTAGCTAAGATTCCATCTCCCATCCAGATGTCTTCAGTCTCAAACGATGGTCTTGCGGACTATGTGAGTGAAAATCGTCGTATTCTCTATGGGATTGATTCACATATTAATGAAAAAGGGCAAGAGGTTCCTGATTTTCATGACACTGTAGAACTAGCTGGCCCTCGAGAGAAAATATATTTTAATCCAGCACACGTTCACGCTGCAATTGTCACGTGCGGAGGTATTTGTCCTGGATTAAACAATGTAATTCGTGCTGTAGTTCGTTGTTTTTGGTATCGGTATGGTGTGAGAAGAATTTCTGGAATTAGATTTGGCTACAGGGGGTTACTCGAAAATTCCTCATATCCATTCATCCAATTAGATCCCGATGTTGTTGATGAAATTCAAGAGAAAGGGGGCACTATCTTAGGAAGTAGCCGAGGTGGTGGAGATCGGGTAGAAGAAATTGTTGATTCTTTAGAAAGGAATAATATTAATACTCTCATTACAATAGGGGGAGATGGAACCCTCAGAGGGGCATATGAACTAGGAGAAGAGGTTAAGAAAAGAGGGTTGAAGATATCAATAATTGGTGTTCCTAAAACAATTGATAACGACCTCTCCTTTATTCAAACTTCTTTTGGGTTTGATACCGCTGTTGCTCAAGCTGTCCCTTCAGTTCGTGGAGCACACACAGAAGCAAAAGCTTCTATAAATGGAATAGGCCTTGTAAAGGTAATGGGGAGAGAGAGTGGGTTTATTGCTGCGAGTACTGCACTTGCAATGAGTGATGTAAATTTCTGTTTGATTCCTGAAAGTCCTTTTGATTTAGAGGGTCCTAATGGGTTATTAGAACATTTAAGAACTCGAATTCTTCATCGCGGACATGCTGTCATCTTGGTTGCAGAAGGAGCCGGTCAGTCTATTGTTGGACAAACTGGTGAAAAAGATGCCTCAGGGAATATTAAATATGGAGACATTGGGGTTTTCTTAAAAGAGAAAATTAATACGTATTTTAAAGAGCAAAAAATTCCAATGAGTCTGAAATATATTGACCCTTCATATATTATCCGGAGCGCTCCTGCTAACCCTAATGATTCTATTTATTGCTCACGTCTTGGTGCCCATGCTGTGCATGCTGCTATGAGTGGGAAAACACAAACATTAATTTCAATGTTAAATAATAAGTTTGTCCATATTCCTATTAAAGTTGCAGTCTCTGAACGAAAGCATGTAAATGCAGAAGGTGCTTTATGGAGAGATGTGCTTGAAAATACAAGACAACCTGCTTCAATGAAAAATATAGAAAAGTAGGTGTTCACATCAATCTTTTTCTAGAATTCGATAAGCCATAATGGGAAACGCTCCTTTTATGGCTTTAATTCTTTTATGTGAAAAAAGTATATAAAAGTAAGGTTTTGTTGTTAATATTTACTATATATGACAAACATATGAAGAAGTAAAATATACGTATTCAATAAAATTGATATTATTGTAATAATTTTGTCAAACCTTGAAAATTTAGTGAAATTTGCTTGATTCTTTCATCTTAAATCGGTATGTTTCTTCACGAAAGGATTGATATCTGGGATACAACTTCCGTAGTATCACACTCCATTTATTAACTTTT
>CAYZUR010000024.1:0-11546 GCA_964481535.1 uncultured Spirochaetaceae bacterium
ACATGAGTCGAGAATAATTACTTTAACGCCAGGTATCCATTGCAATGCAATACTTAGTTCATCCATTGAAAAGGGTGTGTAATCAGGACTTCCTAGAACTGCGGGACCTTCAGGTGCTGTAACTAAGTATCCATATGTTCCATCATTATCAAAGTAGCGACTTCCGAGGCCGTGGCCTGCATAGTAGAGTATAAATAGGTCATCTTCATCCATTTTATCTCCTATTTCTTCTATGCGATCTATGAGGTTTGTTTTAGAAGGATAAAGTAGATTATCATAATCTCTTGAAGATCCTTCCTGTAGGGCGAGATACCCTTCAAAATCAATGCCATAGCTATGTGCTAATGCATAAAAACTCGCTGCCATTTCTTTTGCATCATTGAGAGTACCATTTAGGTCACCTACACTAGAATTCTTATAATCAAGTCCAACAAACATTCCATAGATATTCACATCTGGTTTTGTGAGAGTAAATAGTTCACATGAAATTAAAAAGAGTAGTATGAGTAAGATGAGAAGAAGGGTTGTGACTTTTTTCATAGACTCTCCCTCATATACCGATATTTTACTCCCGCTCCAATTCGTAATCCAGTGTAATCACTTCTAATTTCTACATCTATTGGAAAGATTGCGAAGAGGGTTGACGGTGTTTCTTTATTCGTAAGGGGAATAATGAATGATCCTCGTGTGATTAAATATCCAAAAGAACCTCTTTCATCATCTTCAATTTGAAGGGAAAAAAGGAGTGCCAGTGAGAAAGAGATTGGGTGTAGTATTGACAATTCAAATTCTAATCCAGTTGCTAGTGTTGTAAAATCTTTAAAGTATATGGGACCATACAACTGACTTCTTGTTGTATGGGTAATCTGTGTAAGGAATGAGAGATGAGTGTTAGCTGAGGATTGTATTACTAAGGGTGAGTAGCTGAATGAAAAATATCCACTAGAGAGGGGCGGAACCGCATCTTCTTGAATAGATCCAGGAATAGAAAGGAATGCACCTGTACTCCCTCCTATGTCCCATCCTATTGCCAACACTGGAGCTGTGATTAAAGAGACAAGAGTGATGATAGAGTAAACTCTTTTATTTCTTATCATTGATGTAATATAGTTCCATTTATGTTGTACCATCAAGTGCTCACCTCTAAAGGTAGTACGTATTTACTTACTGTTTTGCTTCAATGACTGCTAATTATAAAAAAAATGGATGTTCGACATGAGAATAAAAAGAGTTATTACGTTTTCTTTAGGCATGCTATTTGAATACGTGAGCATTGTTTGTCCTTGCCAATTGCACGTAATAAGATACCTTCCTCCAACAAATTCACTGTTTTCTATTATCGCTTTTTTAAAAAGGATATGGGGTAACAATGAAGCAACTGTGAATAGGTTTTGCTCTACAATAGAAATTACTTCAGGTCGAATAAAAAATGAAGAACAGGTACTTTGATGAGTCGTAAAAGAATTCCCTATTACTTCTAGAGATTCATTATTAAACACGTTGCAATTCAATAGACTCCCTTCTCCCATGAATTCTGCTACAAAGATATTTTTTGGGTGGTAGTATACTTGTTGTGGGGTTCCAATCTGTTCAATTTTCCCATCATTCATCACAATGATAAGATCACTTAAGCTTAAAGCCTCTTCTTGATCGTGGGTTACGTAAATAGTGGTAATGTTTGTTGCATCATGAATACTACGGATTTGTTTTCGTAAGTGTTTTCTCTTTTTAGCATCGAGTGCACTAAGTGGTTCATCGAGCAATAGGAGGGTAGGATCACTTGCTAGAGCTCTTGCAAAGGCAACCCTCTGTCTCTCTCCTCCACTTAGTTCTCCTATCTTACGAGTTCCATAGCCGCTTAATTCTACAAGATCTAGATAGTAGTTTACCCTTTCTCTTCGTGTCTTTTTCTTTACATTTTTGAGTTTCAGAGAATAGGCAATATTTTCTTCTACATTCATATGAGGAAAGAGGGCATAATCTTGAAATACAAGGGCAATATTTCTTTCATTTACTGCAAGACTAGTAATATCTTTTCCATCGAGAATAATTGATCCTTGCTGAATTGGAAGGAGTCCACTAATAATTTGGAGTGTGGTACTTTTTCCACAACCAGAGGGACCAATGATACTCACTAATTTCCCACTTTCAATCGCGATGTCGAGTTCAAGACTAAATTGAGGGTAGCGAACACGTATGTTAGAGCAAATAAGGGAATCCACTTTACTTAGTCCTCCTTTTTGATAAGTTCAACGCTTAAGAATATGAGTAAACATATTCCCATTAACAGAGATCCAAGGGCACATGCTGAAGCAAAATTGTACGATCCAATAAGGCGATATAATACTAAAGGCAATGTTGTAATTGATGAGTCAGCTAACACAAGAGTTGCATTTACTTCTCCCATGGAAATGGCAAAAGCAAAAGCAGCACTCGTAGCGATTGCCCCTTTTAACAGAGGCAATTCTATTGAGAAGAATGTTTGTTTAACTGTTGCTCCTAGGGTGAGGGATGCTTGCCTATATGAGAATGGGATTCTTCTATAGGAGGGAAGCATTGATCGTAGGACAAAGGGAGAAGTAATGACTACATGGGCAAGAATTACAAGAACTATCTTGGAGGAAGAGGCCCCAATAGAGCCAAAAAGAGAGATGATATAGTACCCTAATCCTAAGACAACAGAAGAGACTGCCATGGGGAGCATTGCAAAAATTTCTAATCCTATTTGATTTTTTTTCTTACTACTACTTATTCTTGAAGAGAGCATCACTCCAATCATTGTTGAAATGAAGGCTACAATGAATGCAATAATCAAACTTTGAAAAAGAGATTGTAGAGCTACTCCATCAATTCTCGATGTCGAAGAGAAGAGTTTTTTATAATTATCTAAGGTGAAACTCATAGGTGCAGATCTACTTTTTTGTGAGAAAAATGATCGATGAATAATTGAAAATAAAGGACCTAAGACAAAGATTGACGTAAAGAGAGTATATAGGGTAACAATAATCTTATGCTTACCCCTTTTTACTTCTCTTAATGTGTTGTCTATTTTCATCACTGATTCTAATTCTTCGGTGTTACTCATTTTTTGTTGAGTGAGAAGGTAGAGTGAGAGGATGATTAGTGCAATAATAATAGAGATCAGTGCAAGAGCAGATGCTCCATTCACATCCCCTATCATACGAGCCCTCTGGTAAATTTCTACTTCAATGGTAGTAAACTTAGGGCCTCCTCCTAGTACTAATAAAATAGCAAAACTTGAAAAACAAAAAAGGAATACAAGTGCTGAAGCACTAATAATTGCAGGAAGGAGACGAGGGAGCGTAATCGTTGTAAAGACTTTTCTTCGTGAGGCTCCAAGGGTCGCCGCTGCAAGAGCCGTTTGACGTGGCATATGGGCCCAGAAGGTGGAGACTATAGAAAGAACTATTGGAAAATTGTAGAACGTATGAGCGAGAATAATAGCACTAAAGGTGTACAGTATTTGTATAGGAGGGCTTTCTAGTCTAAATAAAGCTACTAAAAGAGAATTAAGAATTCCTTTATTCCCATAGAAAATTACAAACCCTAGAACAACTAAAATAGAAGGAAGTATAAAAGGAATAGAACTAATTGCCTTAATGAGCCTTTTCCCTCTAAAAGAATAATTGGCTAAAAGATAGGCACCAGGGAGCCCTATAATGAGGGCTCCAATGGTGGAAATTGCTGCTTGCATTATAGTGAATGAGATTACTCGCAAAATATAGGGATCTTTAAGTAATTCGATAAAGACACTAAATGAAACCCTGTTGTTCTCATCAATAAATGCTTTCGATAATACGATGACAAGTGGAATGAAAAATAAGAACGTGAGAATCAAAAGGGCTGGAGTACTCAAATTACGATAAAATCGTGATGTATTAAGAATTGATGTCTTTTGATTATCTCTACTTCTTATACTCACTTACTCATTACCTCAACCCACTCTTTTATCCATGTATCACGAGAAGTGTTAATGACCTCGTGATCTAAAGATATAATTTCTTTTGGTTCTTGTATTGTAGCAAATTCTGGTGGAAGAATCACACTTTTATTTGCTGGATACATAATATTTGCTACAGCAATATCTAATTGTGCGTCGGTGAGGAGAAAATCAACAAATTTCTTTGCATTTTCTTGTTGGCTACTGCTTTTAACAATTCCAACACCTTCGATGGCAACATAGTTACCCTCTTCAAATACTGTTGATTTGTACCTATCACTCTTTTCATACATTAGGTGATACACAGGGGAAGTAATATACGAGAGAACTAGCGGAGCTTCCCCTTCAGTAAATAATCCATATCCACTAGACCATCCATCTGCAATGGTAAGGATATTATCTTTTACCTCTTTCCACCAAATGAGGTAATCATCTCCATAAACTTTTACTGTCCACTCTAATAATCCCATTCCAACACTACTTGTTCTTGGATCCATAATAATAATGCTTCTTTTAAACGTAGGGTCGAGTAAGTCCTCTAACGAAGTTGGGGGATTCTCTATAGATTCACTGTCGTAGTTAAAAGAGTAAGAGGCATAATTAAAAGGAAGGAGGGAATGAGTTTTATCAAATTGAAGATTTAGTGGAATTTCCTCTAAAACAGGAGACTCATAGGGGAGAAAAAGGCCTGAGAGAAGAGTTTTTGATAATAGTTCATGACTAATTCCAATGACAACATCGGCTTTTGGTGAATTCTTTTCAAGTTCAAGCTTTGTTAATAGCTCTCCACCATTACCAACAGATACAAGATTAACCTTGATTCCTGTTGCCTCTTCAAAACGGGGTACGACAATAGGACCGGGTCCCCATTCACTCACAAATGAGTCATAGGCGTAGACAGTGAGGATTTCACTATCTACATTTTCTTGGTTTCCAGAAGCAAAACCAACTGATAAGCACAGTACAGAGAGAACAAGAGAGCTAAGTATTTTTCGGAGTTTCACCTTACATACCTCCATAAATGTATTTCTGTCTGTGGGGATTTATAGATTTGAGTTTACGAGGCTTCCCTTCGCTAGCATTACCTAGAGCAGGTTCAACGGGTGTAATCTCAGGCCAAATATTTTGACCACCCCTAGACATGTAAGAATATAGGAGAACAATTACTCTCTGTCAAGCAACCCTAACTCTTTTGCATTATGTTTTATAACAGAAAGAATACTATTTGTCATAAAAGGCCCTGGGAAATTGAGTAGTTCTACATATTCTCTTCCCTCTTTGCTAAAAGCCATACCACCGGGTGAGTGATAATTATCAATAATAGTGGAGAAGGTAAGTTTCTCAATCTCACTAACATCACTCATAGTGATCTCTTTTGGTCCAAAGGTTGCAACAATTGTATATCCTAAAGAGCTAATAAAAGGAATTTGATGGAACTGAACTATCACCCTTTTTTCATCTTCACTTAAGGAAGATACATGTTTTCTCAATTCAGCAAACAGTGAGTTAAGTTGTACTAACCACTCATTTGCTTCACTTTCACTCGATAAGAGTTTAGATATTCTCATCACGTTTTCTCTCAAGAGTTCAGGACTATTTCCCGTATTCACTTTTTCTATTTTTTTATCATTAATGTTAGCAGCGCTCACCAGCTTTTTTATGAATCCTTCATAACCCGCCCAAAAGAGAAGGTCAGCATCTGTTGCTGTGATAATATCTTTTGGAGAGAAATCATACTCTGGTGGATGCTTTAATGTTATGGGTGCTAAGGTGGTGACATTTTTCGCACCAGCTGCTTCTACAATAGATGCTACCCACGAGGTACTTGCAATAATGGTTGGCCCCATTGGAGAGTCCCCTGCGTAGGATTCATACCGTGAAACTTGAGAATAATCATCAATTGATTCATGCTGACCTTCAGCAAATAATGAATTACTCATTCCTAATATAATCATTGTGATGATCAATAAGAATAGATTGCTTTTTATAGAATGCCTTGTTTTTGATACCATACGATACTCCTAATACACGGTGTATTTTTTTACTAAATGTGCGCTAATAAATACAATAATTAAAATTACGGTTGCACTAAGTGCACTTGATGCTCCGATTGGGAGACTAAAAAAGAGGGCGATAAGAAACCCACTTAATGAAGTGAGAAATCCAAAGAGAGAAGTGAGGATAAGAGTTTGGAAAAAGTTTCTTGAAATTCGTAACGCAGCAACTGCAGGTAAAAATAGTAAAGCATCAACTAACAGAGCTCCAACAAGCTTTAATGCAGTTGCAACACTGAAACCAAGAATAATGAAAATAAGATTCATTATCATCTTTACAGGAACTCCTAGTACCTGGGCAAGTTCAGGGTTTAATAAAATCAATTGTACTTCTCTATACATTATCGTGAAAAAAAGAATGACTATGATACCTAGGGCAATTGTAAGGGATAGGTCAACTCTATTCATCAGTAAAATGTTTCCAGCAAAGATATCAAACACTTCCATTGCAGGAACATTTGTTGCAGAAAGAATAACAAAAGCACCAGCTAAGGATCCTGTCATAAAAACGGCACCAACACTACTTGCTTTCTCTTTCTTCTCTCGAGTGATAAGTCCCATAACAAGGGAAATTGAGACAACAAACACATAGGCAAACAATGTGGGAGAGAGATTAAACGCTAATGCAATAGCTGCTCCAAAAAGGCCCACATGCATGAGAGTGAACCTCATAGTCATAAGGTGTAGAGGAATGATGATAACTCCCACCAGAGAGAGCGTAGAGCCAGCAAAGAGCATTGCAATGAAGGCATGGAAGATGATGGGGATACGAAGGGCTTCAATAAGAGTATTCATCTGGCCTTCACCTCAACTAATGAGTGGTTTTCTAATTCAAATACTCTTTCAATTTGTTCTTTATTTACACTATCATGGGAGATTAGGAGCATAGTAAATTGTAACTCTTTTTGTAGTTGATCGAGAAGTGCGATAATTTCTTTCTTTGATTCTTTGTCGAGGTATGTGGTGGGCTCATCAAGGAGAAGGAGGGTGGGGGTTCGAATGATTGCTCGAGCAATTGCTACTTTTTGTCTCTCTCCCCCCGATAAAGTTCGTACATCTTTATGGCTATAGTGTTCCATTGCTACCATTTTTAGGGCGTTTCTTGCCTTCTCTTTGTCTTCTTTTGAACTTCTTTTTAGATAAGAGAATGTTTTCCCCCACAATCCAAGTAATACACTCTCTTCTACTTCTGTTGCTATTTCTGGTTGCATTTGAATTTGAGGAAGATATGAGATTTCTTTATGAATTGCTGCATATGAGTTCTTTTCACTCATCTTTTTTCCACAAAATATAATTTCCCCTTTAGTTGGACGTATCTGGTGGGTAAGCAATGAAAGGAGAGTTGTTTTTCCAGCTCCATTTTCTCCAATGATCATTCCCTTTTCCCCTCTGTTTAGGGTAAATGAGATGTTCTCTAGAATTGGCTCTTTTCGATCATAGGAAAAACTTACATCATGAAAAGTGAGGACTTCTTGAGTATTTACCATGTGAGTTCCTCAACCATTATATCGGGGGCCACAATAGAAATTTTACCAACGACGTGTTGGCTTTTCATTACTTCAAAAGCCCATTGTTTTATCTCTTTGGCCTTCCCATGGACTACCAATATTTTTAATACAATATTTTCTTTAATATGTGATTGTAGGTTTGTTAGAATTGTAATTGATGGATATGGTGCAATCGGTACTCTTTCTATAGCTGTTCCCGCTTTATATAGTAATGATATCACTGTAGTAACTAGACTATCATCATTCTCACTTTTTAGTTCACTAAGCATTTCATGAATCATGTGACGAATTGTGTGAGATCTATTTGGAAAATTATAGTCATGGGTATATGTATCGAGCATATCTACAAGTTCTTTATCCATTGAAACACCAAAACGAACTAATTCTGACATAGAGGTTTCTCCTAATATTATTGGTATAGTAACACGATTAATGAAAAAGATGCTACGTAAGTAGAGTATAAATTTCTTATATTGTCTTCTTCATCGTTATGATGGGAGGAAAGATTGACCTATAGCATTGTTGCTATTAGAATTTAGATATGGAAAGCTTAGTAACGACACACACATTAGAAAATATTGATTCAAGAAGTATTAATGACTTTACGATTCATCCACTCCTTCTTATGGAACATGCTGGGGTAAAAGGGTTCCACCTCTTTGTAGAACAAACAGAAAAAGCCTATTTGCCTCATCATCGTCTTCTCTTTGTCGTAGGTGGGGGAAATAATGGGGGTGATACTCTTGTTATGGCAAGAGAAGCATACTTGCTAGGAATAAAGCACATACAGATTCTTTTAGTGGGAACTCATATCTCTAATGCCTGTAATCATCATCGCTCTATTTGTCGTAAGATTGGACTTGAGATGCATGAAATATCTTTCTCTAATAATACGATTGACGATAAAAGTAACGAGATGTTAACTCAAGCAGATTTTATATTTGATGGGATTAGTGGAACAGGGCTGAGGGGAAAGATGAATGAGTCGATGGCCCTTTTAGTCTCTTCAATAAAAATAGTTCATGATAAAGGGGCCTATGTTGTTAGTGTCGATATTCCTTCTGGTTGTTCAGATACAATTTCACCAACACAACCACATATCATTTGTGATCTTAGTATCACGTTTGGTCTTCAAAAAAGCGCTACGTATCATCCTATGAGCCGCTCTTCTTATGGGAAGGTGGTAAAGGTAAATCCCTCTTTTCCTCTCTCTCTTCTAGAGAATGCTCCTAAAAGTGCACTTCTTGCTACTATTGATGATGTATTATTAAAAAAGAATGTTGATAGTGATTATAAGAATAAAAGGGGCCATTTAGCCCTTTTTGCGGGAAGCCTCACCTATACTGGGGCACCTAAAATAACAGCCCTTAGTGCTTTTCATAGTGGAGTAGGGCTTGTCTCTCTCTATTGTGATGAGGAGATAGCCCCTATAATTAAAGGAGATTCAATTTCTCTTATTATTCATCCTGTGAAAAAGGGGGATGTTATTTCAAAAAAATCTTTGATTGATTTTTATGATGCCATTGCAGTGGGCCCGGGTTGGCAGATGGATAGAGAGGAGCAGCTGCTTAGTTTATTGAAAGCGTCCCTCCCTATGGTATGTGATGCTGATGGAATTGCAACATGGGCACAATTAATTGCAGACAAGCGAATTGGAATGAAAGAACATTGTCCCCTTATTCTCACTCCCCATCCTGGGGAACTTGTTAGGATGTTGGAAATTCTAAATATGCCCCTTCTTGCTCAAGAAGTACAAGGGATGGGGAATCCAGAATCATTTATAGAATCTCTTACCAAAATTGCTGTCACTTTTAATGTTGTTCTTGTATATAAAAGTCATGTTGTGTGGATTGTAGATGGGACAGAAAACCATTCAATTCCTATTGTTGTTGATGGCTCGAATAATGCAATGGGAGTTGGGGGAAGTGGTGATGCTCTTACAGGAATTATTGCTTCTTTTTTAGCGAGAGATTATAGTCTTGGACACAGTGCATTGAACGGAGTACTCATTCATCAGCGAGCGGGAGTGATGGCAAGGGACGATTTGAGATGGTTTGATGCGATGAGATTAATTACCCATATAGGGCTTGCCTATAAAGAGAGAGAAGGAAAAGAATGATTCAGCTCTATTTTATTACTATGCTTATGCTCATCATAGCCTCTTTTGTGTTTTTATCAGATTATTATGGATGGAAATATGTCATCCTATTAAAAACAAGAAACTATATAGAATCGAAGAGTCTTATTACTGGAATCTTTATTTTCAGTGTGTCTCTCCTTATACTTCTAAATTGTTTTTTTCCAATTTCACCAGGTCCCATTCTTCTTGGAGAATTTTTAGTGTTAATTGCACTTCTCATTTTTCTTATATATCTGATTATCGTTTCTCACGGTCAGATTAGTAAGAAGAAAGAGGAGGTAAAAGAGAAAGAAAATGATAAGAAAAAAAACCATGGTGCTCATATGATGGACAGAACGCATTCTCTCATAGAAACACATAAACGTAATATTGGGTTTTTTATCTCTATTGTGATTTTACTTCATCTCATATTTCCTAAAGGAGTCATTGTGTGATAAACAATAGCGAGCAAAAAGCAAAAATAGTAGGTGTACTTTTTAAAAGTGGGAGCTATTTAGTTGTTCGACCCTCCTCTAAGAGTTCTTGGACTTTTCCTGCTAAGAGCATACATAGAAGTGGAAAAACACCTTATATTATCCCTACTCTGTTTAGGGAAGAATATTCTTTAGAAGTAGAAGTAAAAGATTCATTAGCAAATTTCCTATTTACTAAAGAAGGGAAAGAGACGCTGATCATAGCCTATTGGGTTGATTGTGATGAAGCAGAAGATGTTGTTATTAAGGTTGGTGAATACCGGTGGGTGCCTCTGGAAGAGATGTTGCTACTTACTATGAAAGATGAACATCTATTGATTCGAAATATTATAGAAAATCTTAGTTTTGCTTAAAAAAAGGTGCTCAATTGAGCACCTTCTTTAAGAATATAGTTATTATAAAATAGTTCCGTGAGGAATAATTGCATGTTTATGGATTACAATAACATCATCATGAATAGAGTAGTTTGCATAATCTCCCTCAACACGTTGAATGTCATCAATTCCAATTCTACAGCCATCCCCAATTCGGGCATTTTGATCAATAATAGCTCTTCGTATGATAGTTGCTCGACCTATTCCAATATTAGGAATTTTCAATTTTGCGTTATTGAGTTTTTCTTCTTCAGTTTCATAGTGGCTTGCACCCATACAATAGACTCCATCTAATGATGCCCCACTTTCAATAAGGGTTCTTACACCAATGATAGAGTTAACAATGTATGCATTTGTAATAATTGATCCTTCTGAAGTGAGGGAGCAACTAATATTACAGAAGTTTACTTTTGTTGCAGGGAGGTGGCGACGGTGAGTATAAATAGGGATTTCTTCATTATAAAAGTTAAAAGCTGGAGTGACAGAAGCAAGATCTATGTTAAGATCATAGAATGCTTTTATTGTTCCAATATCTTCCCAAAACCCATCAAATACATATGATGCAACTTTTTCATTTTTTATGACATCTGGGATAATTTCTTTTCCAAAGTCTGCAGAAGGGTTTGTTTCAAGAATCTCTTCCATTCTTCGTGCATTGAAAATATAGATACCCATTGAAGCAAGGAATTCATTTTCAGCTGCAGGTGCTCTATCTAGAGCTTTTTTTAGTAGAGCATCAGATATTTTATAATCGGAGATATCTACATCTGGAGCTGGTTTTTCGTAAAACTTTTGAATAATTCCCTCATCATCAGAGCCAATAATTCCCAGTCCTGTTGCCCCGTCTCTTGTAACTGTTTTTGCAGCAATAGAAAGGACAGCACCACTGTCGATGTGTGTTTGTAACATGTGTTCAAAATCCATTCTATAGAGTTGGTCTCCACTTAGGATAATGTAGTAATCAGCATTTTGGTCTGCAAAGTGTTTTAAGTTCTTTCTTACTGCATCTGCCGTACCTTGATACCAATCATTATTG
>CAYZUR010000025.1:0-11545 GCA_964481535.1 uncultured Spirochaetaceae bacterium
TTTTGCCCCTTTCTTTTTGAATGTTGTTCACGTACCTGTAGGCTCTGCCATACACATTGCCCCTACCACTCTTCACTCTTATGTCTATGGGCACGGTGTTGAATTAATGAGTGCATCAGATAATGTACTTCGCGGTGGGCTTACTAATAAAAAAATTGATGTAAAAGAGCTCCTTTCTACGTTATCTTACCATGAAGAAAAGATAGAATTAGCGAGCATAACTCAACTAAGTGACACCTATTACACTATTGATGTTGACTCACTTGAATTTGTCTTCTCGTATGTAGAAAAAGGAGAGGTGCAACTAATGGATCACTCTACAGCAGAGATCGCATTAGTATTAGACGGAAATGGGAAAATCACGTGGGATCAAAAAGAGATAAGAATCAATAAAGGAGATATCCTCCTCATTCCTTCCATTATTGATTCATACACCATACAAAACAGTGGGCTTGTTGTTATAGCCTCTGTTTATGGAGAGAAATAAGGATTATTAATGTATGAAATATGTGGCAATAGATTTTGAAACAGCCAATAATGAAGCAATTAGTGCATGTTCAGTGGGACTTGCTAAGGTCGAAAACGGGGTAGTGTTAGATACCTATTACTCCCTTATCAAGCCAGCATCTTCATACTTTTCTCCATTTAATAGTAGTATTCACCATATTAGACCTGCAGATGTTGCCAATGCCCCTTCCTTTGAAGAAATTTGGCCAAATATTCTCTTGTTTATTGATAGTAATCTTGTGATTGCTCACAATGCTCCGTTCGATATTGGAATTATTAAAGCTCTTCTTACTTTTTACTCAATTCCTATTCCTCTTCTTCATTATACAGATACTGTTCGCATTGCAAGAAAAGTCTTCCCTCATCTTCCTAATCATAAGCTCACCTCTCTTAGTGCCTACTTTGGGTTTGTCTATAGGGCTCACCATGCTCTTGATGATGCTATTAACTGTGCTAAAGTGTTTCATAGATCATGTTCATTAGAAGATGAGCAGGAAGTAATAGATTTTTACCACAACTTAGAGATTAGGTTTAATAAGATGAGTGGTGGGTATGCTCCTTTAGTTGCAACTAAGAGGGGAGAAGAGGCCTTAGGGTTATTCTAAATAAAGTTAATTGATAACTATTGCTAATAAGGATATACAATGGTAATATCGTTTATAATCATTACATTTATTTACACATTTTAGTAGGAGGATGGTATGGAACTCAAAGGTTCAAGAACAGAACAAAATTTACAAGATGCATTTGCTGGCGAATCAATGGCTCGCAATAAGTACACCTATTGGGCTGGAAAAGCTCGAAAAGAGGGGTATGAACATATTGCAAAGATGTTTGAAGAAACAGCTGACAACGAAAGAATGCATGCAAAATTATGGTTTAAAGCTCTTCAAGAGGGTGGAGAACTTGGAACTACTGCTCAAAACTTAAAAGATGCAGCTGCTGGGGAACACTATGAGTGGACCGATATGTATGTTGGATTTGCTGAAGTTGCTCGAGAAGAAGGTTTCAAAAAGATTGCTGCTTTATTTGAAGGCGTTACTAAAATTGAAAAAGAGCACGAAGCTCGTTACCTTGCACTTCTCAAGAACGTAGAAGATTCAATTGTATTTTCAAGAGATGGTGAACAAGTCTGGAAGTGTGGCGTTTGTGGTCATATCCATATTGGGAAAAAAGCTCCAGAAATTTGTCCAGTATGTGCTCATCCAAAAGCACATTTTGAACTAGTTTGCAAAAACTATTAATCGATAGCAATGGACAAAAAAAAGAGGGTAAAAACCCTCTTTTTTTAATGCCCTTACATCATCGATGGTAATGTCATTGTCATCGGTGCCCAGAACGTTACAATAAGAAGTATTACAATCATTGAAATATAAAATGGTAACATTGCTTTTGTTGCCTTCTCAATAGATATTTTTCCTATAGCAGAACCCACAAAGAGGGCAGATCCAACAGGTGGAGTACAAAGACCTATTGCAAGGTTTAAAATCAACATTATACCAAACTGTATTTCATTCATCCCAAGTTGTCCGACAACTACTGGAAAAAGAATTGGAGTTACGATAATAATAAGTGGCGCCATATCCATAATAGCCCCAAGAACAAGAAGCATCACGTTAATTAATAATAGGAGAATTATTGGGTTATCAGAGATGCTGAGTAGAAAATTGGTTACTGACTGAGGAATTCTTAAGAAAGCAAGAAGCCATCCAAAGGCACTTGCTGCAGCAATAAGACTCATTACCATAGCAAGAGTTCTAAGAGAATACATCAGTATTTTAGGAACTTCTTTTAATGAGATTTCTCGATAGACTAAAAAGGTGATAATAAAAGCATAGACAACGGCTACAGCGGCTGATTCAGTTGCTGTAAATACCCCTGAAACAACTCCACCAATAATGATTATTACTGTGAAAAGACCCAAAAAAGCATCTCTCGATACTTTAAGAGTTCTTTTTAATCCATATTTTTCTTCTTTAGGATAATTTCTCTTTACAGCAATAATATAGCTCACGACCATGAGAGCGGCACCTAAGACCAAACCAGGAACAATTCCTCCTAGAAATAGTTTTCCAACTGATACGCCACCACCGGCTGCAAGGGAGAAGATAATCATATTATGAGATGGTGGAATAATAACTCCCTGGCAGCTACTTGTTACAGTTACTGCTACGGCATAGTCATCATCATATCCTTTCTCAACCATCATAGGGATAAGCATTGTTCCAATTGAACTTACATCTGCTACAGCAGATCCAGAGATTCCTCCAAAGAACATACTAGCCAGGACGTTTACTTCAGCTAATCCACCTCGAACTCTTCCAACAAGGGCATTAGAGAATTCAACAAGACGCCTGGAAATTCCACCCCGTCCCATAATCTCTCCAGCAAGGATGAAGAACGGAATAGCAAGGAGGCTAAATGAATTAACTCCACTTACAGTCCTTTGCACTATCGATAATAGGGGTATATCTAAATAGATAGCAGTAAATACCGATGAGATAAAGAGGGTAAATGTGATAGGAAATTTTAATAACAATAATACCACAAATGAGCCGATGAGAATGGTAGTTGCGGTAGTTGGATCACTCATGAGGCACCTCCCGTTTTTTTACCTAGATGAGCCTTCTTTAAATCGCTAATTGCAACTGCTAGATAATAGAAAGCGTAGAGAATAATAAAAACAGCAGCGATAGGGACAATAATGTAGTTAATTGCATTGGTAATCCCTGTAGCTGGGAGGCGAGATCTATTTGCATTTTGAGTAAGACCTATTCCATAGTAAAATAAGATAATTCCAATAAAAATTTCCAATACATACTTAAGGATATTGAGAGCGTCATTAAATATCCTTGGTAATTTTTTTGGAAGCACTGTGATATTAATATGGAGGTTTTCTTTTACTCCTAAGGCCATTGCAATAAAGGTGAACCAAATCACAATAATAAGGGCTACTTCTTCAGACCAACGAATCCCTGAGTTAAAGCCATAACGTAATACAACATTCGTAAAGACAATGATAACCATTGCAATAAGCAACACCATAGCGAGCCTTAGAGCCCAAATAAAAACATTGTCTAGAATCTTTTTATATGTTTCCACCTATATCCTCCCCCTTTTTCCTCATAGTACGTGAAAGGGGAGAATAATCATCTCCCCTATCACATCATACAGGCACATAAATCAATTGTAAAAGTTTATTTTACAGCTTGAACCTTTTTTACCCAGTCAAGACCCTCTGGTGTGAGAAGTTTTGCATAAAGGTCGGTCATTTTTGCTGCAAATTTGCTTTGGTCAGTTACTTTGTTAACTTGTACGCCAGCAGCTCTTACTTTGTCTTCTGATACTTTTTCTTTTGCTGCCCATGCTGCAACTTGCACTGGAGTAGAATCTTTTGCTGCTTTCATGATTAATTCTTGGTCAGCTTTGCTAAGTTTATCCATAGTGATTTTAGAAGCGATAATTACTTCAGGAACACGTGTGTGTTCATCAATTGAATAATACTTTGCTACTTCAAAATGGCTTGATGTGTCGTATGAAGGCCAGTTGTTTTCTGCACCATTAATAACGTTTGTTTGAAGTGCACTATATACATCACCATAAGGCATTGGAGTTGGAACAGCACCAAGAGCAGATACCATACCCATCATTAGTGTTGATTCTTGTACACGAATTTTCATCCCTTTAAGGTCTTCTACTGTGTAAATTGGTTTAATTGAGTTGTAGAAGTTTCGAGCACCACTGTCTTGCCATGTGAGTCCAACAAATCCTGAGTCTTGTAGTGAAGCTAAGAAATAGTCTCCAATTTCTCCATTAAGAACTTTCCACATGTGCTGTGAACTACGATAGAGGTAAGGCATTTGTAGAGCATTGAGGAGTGGGGTGAAGTTTGCAAGAGGGGAGATTGATACACGTGTGAAGTCAATTCCACCAAACTGTGTTTGTTCAATAGCAGATTTTTCATCACCGAGTTGTCCACCGTTGTACACTTCAATGATAATTCTTCCGTTTGATCTCTCTTTTACAAGACGAGCAAACTCTAAATCTCCAATAACTGTTGGGTAGTTATCTGGTTGGTTATCAGCAAGTCTTAATACGATTGGTTGATCACTTTTAGCCTCTTTTTGTCCTTCTGCAAACAAAGGTGTTGCAATAAGTGCAATAATTACTAGAGCAAATAACAATTTTTTCATATATTCCTCCTAAGAAATAATTCTTTACCTAATTATAGGGGGGGAGAATGAGATAAATATAGATTTAATAATTTGCTATTTAGGACAGAGATGACAAGAAAGTCCTAATTTTTATGTATCGTGTTGTTCATTTGATAGGTCTTTGGTGAGACACCTACACTCATGCGAAAGACTCTACTAAAGTAACTGTAATCAGTATATCCCACTAGATGGGCAACCTCATTAATTTTTGTTCCAATAACAATATGTTTCTTAGCTGCTTCAATCCTTACGTGTGTAAGGTATGAAATAAATGAGGTGTTACAATATTCTCTAAATAGACGGCTAAAATAACTAGGGCTTAAATGATATTTATCTGCAAGTAGTTCAAGGGAAAGCACTTGGTGATAGTTATTCTCGATATATGCACATACTTGAAGGAATATAGGCTGGTACTTATCTTTTTTGTTTGCTTGTACTGTATTACAAGCGTAATCAATAAAATCCATTACATATCGTTCTAATTCTAAAAAAGAAGTTTTTTGTAATGGAGGATATGAAAGGTGGGGGATTTCATTTGATATACTCCGGCTAAACACAAGGATTGTTTCATAAAGAGAATCGATAAGTTCATCCCCTGTAAGATTTGTGGTGAGAGCTTCCTGTATTTCATGCATGATCTGTCTGCTCTCTTCTAATCTTCCTTCTACTACTTTTGAGTAAAGAAGAGTTTCTAACTCTTTTCTTTTTTCATAAAATGGAGCAGTAACACTCTTTAATTCTGTTGTGTAGATTACAAGAGATGTGTGTTGATGAAGGGCCACCGAATATGCTTGGGATGCTTCAGCAATAGATGAGGGGATACCTTCGAGAGAGAGGAAGATTTGGCTCATCCCAATAAAGGCAGTGCTTGTATAGTTATTTTTAATATCTTCTTCAATATATTGACTCAATTTATTTGGATTATGGGCAAATAATATTACTGATATTCTATCTTTTGAGGGAAAATAACATGCTTGAAATCCTTTTTGAGTAATAAGGTTTTCTAGATATGGTAACAACTCTTTTTCTTCACTTGTATTAAAGATAAGAGATAGACCCTTCTCATAGATAATATTTTCTAACGAAAAGTAAGATTTCATAGTATCATATGAGATATTTCCATATTTAATTGCTGCAAATAGACTTCGATTAAATAAGGTAAGGATTGTTTTTAATTGTTCTGGTGGTTCTTTTGATTTTTCTTGATCAACTTCTTTTATTAAATTGGTAATAAGTGTGAGTAATTCATGTGATGAAACTGGCTTTACTACATAGTCTCTTGCCCCAGCTCTAATTGCTTCTTGTGCAATGTCGAATGTGTTTAATGCACTTAAAAATACAATAATTGAGTGGTGTGAAATCTCTTTAATTCGTTTAGCTGCCTCTATCCCATTGATGCCTGGCATGTTGATATCTAATAGGACTATATCTACTCTATTATTTTGTATGCACTCTACAGCTTCTCTCCCATTTTTTGCTTTATAGATAGTGATCTCTAGGCCACTTTTGTTGATAATATGTTCTATCGCATCTCTTTCAAGTTTTTCATCATCTGCTATTAATAAGGTATACATCGGTATTTCCTTCACACCCAATCATGTTTTCTAATTGGAAGTGTTAATGAAACAATCGTCCCACTTTTTTCTATTTGTTTAATTGAAAATTTAGCTTTATTCCCGTAATATAGTTTGATTCGTTCACTCACATTTTCAATTCCAAAATGAGTTGATGTAGTTTTTCTCATTTTTTTTGAGTTATCATACCCAACACCATTATCAATAATATCTATAGTGAGAGTTTTTGGTGTGTGCCTAATATGGAGTTGAACTTCCCCTCCCATTTCTAACGGTTCTAATCCGTGGATAATCGCATTTTCAATAAAAGGTTGAATAAGAAGAGGGGGGATAAGGAGGGCATCTACTTCACTATCATGTTCTATTGAATATTCGAGTCTATCTTGAAATCTCACCTTTTGAATCTTTAAATATTTTTCAACAAATTCTATCTCTTGTGAGAGGGGAACTGTGCTTCTTCTGTCGAACATATATCTAAATAGTTTAGCAAGGTCATCAACAAGTTCTTGAGTTCTGTCAGCTTCTTCAAACATCGCAGTTCTACTTATTGTATTCATCGCGTTAAAGAGGAAGTGGGGGTTGATCTGGGCTTGAAGGGTAACAAGACGAGCTCTGTCGAGTTCTCTTTTTACTTTTATCTGACTAAGTTCTTGTTGGTGGAGCTTCTTTTCAAGAAGGACATTCTCGTCAATGGCATTCATTCGTTCAATGAGACTTTTTTTCATTGAATTTAGTGTTTGTTCGAGAAATTGAATTTCAGTAGGACCTGATTCAATTAAATCGGGAGTCTCTAAATTTCCCTTTGTAATTTGGGTTGCAGTATACACCATCTTCTCAATAGGATGAACAAGAGATCTCCCTATTGCGATAATAGCAATGGTATAAATAGCAGAGAGGCTAATAACAAGGATAAGTGAGAGATAGCGGAGGGTATTAATTGATTCTCTCATTTCTCCTACTGCTTGGGCGTCTTGGGCAACAGCATTAGATAAGAATCTTGAATATACGTATTCGTATAGGTATTGGTAGGTTTTATCGACCGTGTAATAGAGGGAAAATCCTGTTGCATCTAAGGGGATGGCGGATATAATTTTATCTTGTTGTTCTTTAATAAAATCGAGTCCATTTTCGATGCCCCTGAGTAAGAAGTATTGCTGTGGTGCTACTTCATACTCAGTTGTTAATTGTGAAATAGCACGACGAGCAATAAGATCTTCACTATTAAGTATATCAATTATTGTCTCTATTTCATCACTCTGTTGTGTGAATAAGAGGGTGTTAAAATTTTCTTTTTGATGAGTGAGAGAAGTGGCTAGCTCACTCACTATTGTATAGCGATTGTTTTGCTGTTGTAGCGTAGATAATTGTTTAAATACAAACGCAAAGAGGATAGTCCCTAATAGCACTAGTGAGATAATAAGGACCATATTATATGTGATGAGGAGATGACCAAATGTGTAATTGCTCTTTCTTTTTCGTTTGGTCATCTTTCCCATCCTAAAATTGAGTAATCTCTTTTAGGCGAGCGATGATTGGAAGGTGTTGAGTACAAAGAGTTTCACACTGGCCACATTGAGTACAAAGGGCAGCTTCTTCTTGAGTTACACTCCAGTGATTTCTCATCCTACTTTTTACTGTTTCACCATCTTTTGACAATAAAAACATATTATATGAGTCCATCATTTTAGGAATTTGGATTCCTTCTGGACATGAATCACAATACCCACATCCTGTGCATAGCGTATTCATTTCGCTCTTTAAGTGACTACTCATTGATTCAAGGTAATCGTCTTCCACATCTTTTAAATCTTTTGTAGCGAGAACAGCCTCTCTCACCTCTTCAGGTGTTGAAAACCCCACTAAGGCAACAGTCGCTTTTCTTGGTGCTAAGATAAATTTAAGGGCACTTACTACTATTGAATCGTTTCCTTGGCAGAGAAACGAGAAGAAATCGGGGTGCTGAGGGATAAGTCCTCCACTAAGGGGGTTCATTGTTACAATTCCCATCCCTTTATCGTAGATAGCATCAAGTCCTTTTTGTCTGTAGCTAAAATTGATTGCATTATAGCCAAGGGTAACAGCTTCAAAGTAATCATCTTTGATAACGGTGAGGATATCATCCCCTTTAAGGTGAGTGGTACAACAGATATGTCTTACGAGTCCTTCTTCTTTTGCTTGTAAGATTCCTTCATACACTCCACCTTTTTTCATGTATTCATGGTACTCATCAATTGTTTTTATTGACCACACATTATAGAAGTCGATGTATTCAATGTTCATCCTTTTAAGGGATTGATCTATCATCTTTCTTGCGCCATCTGCTGTTGTTGCATTCCATAAGCCACATTTACTTGATACAAGAAACGCGTTTCTTTTCATTGTTTTAAATGCTTCACCGTAGATGATTTCACTCATATCATCACAATAGCCAGGAGCTGTATCGAAATAGGTGATTCCCTCTTTATATGCTTCATGAACAATAGCTACGGCCTTCTCATAGGGATATGTTTTATAATCTTCTTGTTTAAAACGCATTCCACCCATACCGATGGCAGAAACAAATGTCCCAGTTTTCCCAAATGGACGATATATCATAGGTACCCTCTTATAATAGTAAGGAGCCCAATAAGGGCTCCTATGGATATAAATTCTTTTATTCCATATTTCTTATTGAAGCATAGTATAACATGATAATTATCTAGATGAACATTACTTTCAATGTAAGTACTATGTTGTACATCCTAAAATTGCCAAATGTATAAAACTTTTTTCTACAAAAATGGATATGTAAAAGACGTAAATCTACTCGATTTTATCAAAATAGCAAAAATAGACCAATTATATTTAATATTAATTGCACTAAGGTTTCAGGATTATGTATTGTCCACTCTTATCAGATCCTTCACGTTGTATATATTTTTTTTCTTTCAGCTCTTTCAAGGCTCTTTGTATAGTTCTGACAGTCACCTGTAAATCGCCGGAAATTTTTTGCTGAGTCTGTTTTCCATTGCTTCTAATTGCTTCTAAAACAAGTATTGCACTCTCAGAAAGTTCATTCGCATTGACATTTACCCCGACATTGTTTTTTTTGCTAAGAATATCTATGGCTTCATTGTTATAATGAAAGTGTACAGAGATGAAATGATCTGAAATGTCGAAGATATCCTTAGAGTATGCTCTTAGTATCTTCTTCATCCCTGTTCCGAGCTGTTCACATAGATCCATATCAGAGAATACTCTCATAAGTTCTCTATTCCTAGGATGAGAGAGCCCTTTGAAGAATTCATCTTCGGTGAGCCCTACAGGAAGGCCTCCGGTTGAGATCACTACAAAGCGGTCATCGTATATCTCAAATACAGGATATGAGCCATTTATATAGTCATTGTGGATGATTGCGTTGAGAACCGCTTCTCTTAGAGCATCTTTATCAACGAGTCTGATTTCTTTTCTAGCGGCTTCTCCTCCGACTCTCACGACAGTGGCATTTGCGACTTCAAGCTTATCAAGCACTTGATATGCTGATTTGATAAGACAGCATCTGCCGAATTCGTTCCGTTCAAGGATATCAAGTTTCTCTGTGCCTCTAAATCTTGCAACCTTCACTGAGTTACCGTTGTTATCCGACATGAGGTAGGCTGCATAGTTAAATTTGTTATCTTCTGTGTAGAGCCCAAGATTTCTTAAAAAGAAATCGCTGCTGGTATCAAAGCCCTTATCAGCATAGTAGATCTTAAGTTATGTGAATGTCAGCTGCTGGTTTGGTGAAACTACTTTACTTAAAGTATGAGTGACTCGACGTGAAAACAGTTCTGTTCTCATGGTTTGTGTCATAGGGGAGGACTGTGATCCAATTCTCGTGTAGCATCCTTTTGTGCTCATTCCATACTTTTTTAGAAAATATGGTTTCTCTAAACCCTGAGCCACTATGATAAGAATGTATGATTTGCCATTGTCTTGCTTCACTTCTACATTGAAGAGCCCTAAGGGGGAAGGTTGTATGTTTGTCTTAATTCTATCGATGATTGCAAGTGACAACTTATCAGAATACTGAACGCCTGTGACTGTACCGTCATCATCAAGGCCAATGAAGATATTGCCTCCCAGGGTATTTAGGAATGCTACGACTTCTTTCTCAAATTTATCTGTCAATTCTCTTTTATATTCGGTAGTTATGCTTTCCATAGTCGCCTGTCCTCACTGCTGTTCTTTTATCTAGTATACCATGTTTCATCAAGGTTGCTGTATTAAAATTTGAGCAAGTGAACATTACTTTCAATGTAAGTACTATGTAATATCTGTAGGGTCAGGAATCCTTATGAACTTTTTATTGGAAGGGATGAGTGCTATAGACCTAGCAAGTGCTGTGAGGGGGACCACGAGCACTAGGCCAAAGCTTCCCACAAACGTATGAACGCATAGGCCATGTTTAGAACATTTTCGAAAGGGACACCTCTCCCTATGAAGGTCATCAACATTGCACTATAGCCTCCTAAATAAGCAAGAAGAAGAGTGGTGGTCATAGTACCCACAGCATGCCGGCCTACGGTAAGTCCTGAGATCATAAGATCAAATCGTGTTATTTAAGGATGTTTTTCTTTAACTTCGTGCATGGCTGCAGATATATCCATTGCAAGGTCCATTACTGCACCACTTGAAGCGACGAAAATTCTAGCTATAAAAATATTAGTGAGATTGATATGTCCAAATCCAGAATAGAGAAGTGATTTGAGAAAAGGGCTTGTTGCACCACTAAGGTTGAACCATGAGGAAAATCCAATTGCCATAAGAACCGTAGCAAGAACTCCTGAAAAGGAACCAAGAAATGCTGTAAGGTCTTTTCTTGAAACTCCACCAACTAGAAATATAATTACTGTTGTAAGAATTGTTACCACGATGAAAGCAATAAGAATTGGATTAATTCCCTTAAGAAATGCGGGTAGAAGTACTTTCAATAGTATTATTCCTGTAAAGATGAACGAAATAATTGCTTTTATACCAATCCATCCGGAAATGCACTATCTCCTACTTTAAACACTTTATCGAGTTCTTTCTTGCCAATAAGAATATTGAAAGTATCAATAACCACAATAGTAAATGTATAGAACAAGTTGCTGAAGAAACTTTCACTCATCTTATCGATATAAGAAGCAAAGTCCTAAATGTAGATGATTATACTTTTGTATTAGGAGAAGATGGAGTACATCCTTCTCTTGAAGGATATGAAATAATTGAAAGGACAGTTACTGAGTA
>CAYZUR010000026.1:0-11219 GCA_964481535.1 uncultured Spirochaetaceae bacterium
GAACACTCACTGCATCAAATCTAATAAGGCGTAAGTTATCTTTACTCTGTTTTCCAGCATAGTCGAGGAGTTTAGTAAATCCACTTAAGAATACTTCAATAGCAAGAAAGTTTTTATCAGGTTGTTCTTCTGCGATTCTCTTTGTTGCATCCCCCATTCCAAACCCTATTTCAATAATAAGTGGATTGTCATTGGGATAGATTGTAGAGGGATCCAAAAGTTCTTCTTTATAGACAATAGAATATGTATCACTATATTGTAAGAGAGCCTCTTTTTGGTATACAGACAGAGACCCTTTACGTAATACAAAGCTCTTTATTCCTCTTTTTCCATCTGCATCTTTTTTGTCTACTCGTGGTGTATGTGTATTCATTTCACTCTTCTCTTTTATAAAAGTCGCTGTAATGTTTCAAGGATAAATACTGATTTATCTTTTAAACTTACTGCGTCTGTTTTTAGAACAAGGACATTCATCCTCTTAGGATCTAATGAGACTTTTTTATTTCTTAATCTCATTAATTCCATCACTTTATTGATAGAGATGTCTTTTACTTTTCTAAAGGTAACATGTACGAGTCCATTACGTTCTTTTAAATGTTGGATGTTGAGTTGTTTACAAATAATTTTTAGTTCAGCAATGTACATTAAATTGGTTACGACTTCAGGCGGACTTCCAAATCGTTCTAATAATTCTCCACCTAAGGAGCCTAATTCACCATCTGTTTTAATTGATGCTATTTTTTTATATATTTCAAATTTAACAGAGGGGTCACTAATGTAGGTATCTGGAATAAAGCCTGAGTAATCGAGTTCCAAAAATACTTCATCATCTATTGTCTTATCATCTTTTGTTAAATCGGCTATAGCTTCATCTAATATTCTCATATACATATCGAGTCCAACAGAGGCTAATTGTCCACTTTGTTCTCGTCCAAGTAAGTTTCCTGTTCCTCGGATTTCCATATCTTTCATTGCAATTTTAAATCCACTACCGAGGTCTGTATTCTCACTAATCACTTTTAACCGTTTTATGGCTATTTCAGACATTTGCGCCATTGATGGATAAAATAGGTATGCAAAGGCTTCTTTATCTCCTCTCCCTACTCTTCCCCTAAGTTGATACAATTGGGAGATTCCGTATCTGTCTGCCCTATCGATGATGATAGTGTTTACGTTCGGGATATCGATTCCATTCTCAATTAATGTAGTAGAAACAAGGACACTAATGCCTTGGTGAACAAATGTGTGCATCACGTCTTCAATGTTTTTAGGGTCCATTTGTCCATGCACTGATGCGACTGATAATTCAGGGATCTCTTTTTGAAGCATCATAATTACTTCATCGAGTGTATTTACCCTATTGTGGAGGTAGAATACCTGCCCGCCACGAGCTATTTCACTTCGAATAGCTAGGACGACTTTTTTTATATTGTACTCTTCAATAATAGTTTTGATGGGCCTCCTTTGGATCGGAGGTGTTGTGAGGAGGGACATGTCTCGTATTTTTAATAGCGACATATAGAGGGTTCTGGGAATAGGTGTCGCTGAGAGGGCAAGTGAGTCAATGTTTGCTTTCATCTCTTTCACTTTTTCTTTATCTTTTACCCCAAATCGTTGTTCTTCATCAATAATAAGGAGGCCAAGATTTTTATATATCACATCTTTTTGTAATAATCGATGCGTTCCAACAAGAATATCTACTTTTCCTTCTTTAAGCCGTGAGAGGATCTCTTTTTGCTCTTTTTTGGGAACGATACGACTAATTACTGCTCCTTGGACAGGAAAGGCACCTAGGCGTTTTTGGAGGGTTTCATAGTGTTGTTCTGCTAAAATTGTGGTGGGTGCTAAAAGAGCGACTTGCTTGCCTGCCATAACAGCCTTAAATGCTGCTCGAAGGGCTATTTCCGTTTTTCCATACCCAACATCACCACATACAAGGCGATCCATTACTATGGTAGATTCCATATCACTTTTAATATCTTCTACACACATTAATTGATCTTCAGTTTCTGAATAAGGAAATGATGCTTCAAATTCGAGTTGCCAGTCTGTATCTTTTGGAAATGCAAACCCTGTACTGCTTTTTCTTTTGGCGTAGAGTTCAATGAGGCGAGAAGCGAGTTGTTCAGCTGATTTCCTTGCTTTTGCCTTTTTGGTTTCCCACCCCTGTCCCCCAAGTCGGTCAAGTTTAGGAGCTTTCCCTTCACTTCCTATGTAGCGCTGAATAAGGTTCGCTTGTTCAATTGGGACAAAGAGTATCTCGTTATCACCGTACTCTATTTTTATGTAATCTCTCTCTCTTCCACTCATATCTACACGGTCTATTTTATCAAACCGACCAATTCCTTATTTTATATGTACAACATAATCTCCATGGGAAAGGTCAACAAATGAATCTAAAGGGGAAGATTGTACTTTATGAAGAGTGTTTGTTACGAGTTTACGCCTACCAAATATTTCATGGTCACACAGAATGCTTAGTTTCTCTGTGGCAATTGAAAATCCTCCACTAATTTCATCAGTACTTATAGAGAGTTGAGGGAATATCGAGAGCATTGAAGCGAGTCGTTTTTTTTGAATGTCACTTCCTGCGAAGATAATGACGGTGTAATTATTCTTAAATAAATTGGTAAGATCTTCTTTGAGGAGGACAAAATTCCCAAAATAGGAGTGAGGTCCATCAACATCAAAATTATAGGCCCCTATCGTTTGACCCTTCACATCTATTATTGTAGTTTTTCTCTTCACTGAGTCATAAAAGGTGGGGACATCTAAGAGTATTCTATCAGGTTTAGTTGAATTAGAGTCTCTAAGGAAGGCTTCTCTATAGAGAGATTTCGCCTCTATAAGAAGTGAATGGAATGATGAAAGAAGTCTCTCTTTTGAGATAAAGAAGAAATAATCATCACTTTTTATATAGTCGTTAATATAGCCATAGGTATCCATTCTGTCTTCGTGTAAAAGTGTGCATGTTACGTTACTTACAGTTTTTACCATATCTTGAGTGATGGGGTCAAAGAGGGTAATTTTTTCTATTTTATCCCATCCTCCATGAATACGTACTGCAAGGGAGTCGTTATGTGGGAAAAAATCAAAGATTTCACCATGAACAGAGAATTCACCGGGAACAGTTGTACTTGGAGATCTATAATATCCAGCTTCTGCTAGCGTTTCACTCATAAGCGTTGGATTAAAGGAATCGTTAATTCTATATGTTATTTCTGACTCTTCAAGCATCTTCTTTGATGGGACAGGAGTTGCGAAGGTTCGCAATGGGACAATTATTATGCCACTTTTTGTGGTATGAACTTTTTGAAAAGAAGAGACGAGTTCATATTCATTATCGCTCCCTTCAAACTTGCTATAGAGTTTTTTCCCAGTTATAGGGAGGAGGTGCACAGGTGTGCCTATGACACATAAATCTTGATACAGCTCTTTTGCCATCTCATTTGTAGGAACAACTACCCAAATTCTTTTATTAAGAAACATGCTATATGTATGCATAGCAAAGGAGAGAGGATATCCTTGAAGTCCTTCTAAAGAATAAGGACTATGAGGATTTGTTGTGAACGCCTTGTAGGATTCACTCTTTTTGATATAGGATTGCAAGTGAGAATGGATAAGTTGTTTCATAGACGCACATAATCTACCACATAAAAGGAATTGTATTCAATGGAAATGTTTGACTTGTTAGAGAAGAAAGTGATTGAGATGGGTGAGTATGCTTGTAATGCTCAAAAAGATATAGCAGTTTCATATAAAACAGATGGTTCTGCAATTACAAAGACTGATATATATATAAATGATCAACTCACCTCCTGTGTGAATGAATTATTTCCAGATTCAAATGTAATTAGTGAAGAGGAAAAGTCAGTGTTTGTTGAGTCAAAAGAATTTACTTTTATCATAGACCCTATTGATGGGACAGATGGCTATTCACAAGGGTTGCCTGGTTGGTGTGTTTCTATTGGAATAATAGATAAAATGAGAGAACCTGTAGGGGCCATTGTGTATGCTCCAAGGTGGGGCTTATCTCGAGATGAAGGTCTTCTATTGCGATTAGATCCAGGTAAGAAGATGATGATAAATAGTGAAGAGTATACTCCCAGGCTTGTAGAGAATGAATTAGAGCAACTCACTATGGGCTCTCATGCTCCCCGTTATGTTTCAATGACGAAATATGAGGGAAAAATACGTTGTTTTGGTTCTAATATTCTTCATATGATAAGTCCTCTTATTCATCCTCATATTCAAGGATCCTTGTCAGTTCCGTGTTTTGTGTGGGACATTGCTGGAGCTCATGCACTTTTACAGAATCAAGGATTTGTAACAGTATATGAAGATGATTCTCCTTTCACCTATACAGATTCACTCTTAAAGAATAGGGAGATGTTTTCATCTGTTGTATACAGTGGTACAAAAGAGGCTGTGAAGACGATGAAAAGTGTGTTTCCTCAATCCTAAGTAATTGCATATTTTTTATGCCACGATGATGCGAGGTAGATAAATGGGGTGTCCAGAAGTGCAACGACTATCTTAAGAAGATAGGTGGTAATAAAAATATCGAGCAGTGTAGAAGTATCAAACACGCCATAAAAGGCAATGAGGGTGAAAACAATTGAATCAATAAGTTGACTTATCAACGTTGAAAGGTTGTTTCTCACCCAAAGATGTTTTTTAGATGGCAGTACTTTTTTTATCTTATGAAAAACGTAAATGTCGTGAAATTGGCTCATTGCATAAGCGATGAGGCTTGCTAAGGCAATCCGAGGCATGAGGCCAAATATGGTTTTCATACTTTCATGGACAAAATCAGATGAACTTGGGGCAAACAAGAGGGCAATATTCATTAATACTGTCATTACTATCATAGAAAAAAAGCCTATATAGACAGCTTGTTTAGCATCTTCTTTGGTGTAACATTCACTTAAGATGTCTGTAGCTAAAAAGCTTGTTGCATAGACAATATTCCCTAATGTGGCTGAAAGTGTAAACAGATCAACTGTCTTAGTGACTTGGATATTCGCAATAATAACTGAAATAGGAATCCAGATAAAAAGTCCTATTTTTCCCCAAAAGCGAAAGGCAACCATAATAAAGATGAAATTTGCGAGTAACATAACAACCCAATACAACTCATTCATTATTCAAGACCTCATTATAAGCTTCATTACTTGAAAGTGTTGATGAGAGGGAGAGTACTTCATTTCTATTGAGACTAAATGCTGAATAGACTTCCTCTACAAAGGGAGTTCTTACTATCATGATAATTGTCCCTTTATAGGTATTAAGGGCATCAATAAAGGATGGATAGAATCCACCTTGCTCTATTTCAAGCATCCCAATTTCATCAAAGATAAGGTAATTGGCTGTGCTAAATGCTTTTCTGATTTGTGTGTTTGCCCAATCAAAGGAGTCTTGATGTATATAATATTTTCCTATTTTTTGAGCATCTTCTTTAGATTCTTCATCCAAAATTGTGTTACTTATTCCAGTTAACTGATCACTTAAGCTGTATGTAGTTTTAGCTTCTCCTGGAAGTGTTGGCACTTGAATCATGCCTCCAATAGAAAAGCCTTCAAGATCTAATATGGAGCAAATGGCATACATTAGTCGTGTTTTCCCACTATTGAGGTCTCCAGTTATCATGATAATACGTTTTTTCATACCTCTGTATCTCCTAAAAAACTTTGAAGAACACTAAAAGCATTCATTGAATCTACTCTCCTAATAACAAAGGTTAGTTCATTCATTGTCGAAATAATCTCATTCACGTTTATCTCTTCCCATGCAAGTTTTCTTACTGCCTCATATACAATACCAGGGGTGGACATAAAGTCTCCACTAAACACGAGAGAGAGGGCAACTAAATCCCCTTCTTGGTGGAGTACTGTTTCTCCTTTAAGAATAGTGATTGCATCAGATAGATATTTTTCACTAATAGAGAGTGATATTTCATGAGATCCTACTGAAATATTCAAAAAATCTCCACTACTTGGATCAACTAACACAAATAATTCTTTCATTTTTTCAAGTACATGGCTATTTCTTGTTAGATTTATATCATAAATATTCGTCTTCATCACTATTTCGTATTGTAATGGTTTACTTTTATGTTCTTTTTCTTTTTTCTTCAACTCTTCCCCATATCGCCTTACAGCCATAACAATGGCTGAAGATTTCACTGGTTTTCCATGAAGTTTTTCAACTTGTACATGGATAGAATTAGCATAGTTACTATAACTAAGAATTCCCTGAATAAGCATCTCATAGAGAAAGGGTGTTCTATCGATGATTCTTTTTACTGAATTACTCACTGATTCCATATCTCACCTCGTTTGTGTTACTAATGTGTTATTATTAACACAGAAAGATTTATTTAACAATATAAAATAACAAATTGTTCTATTTATATCATATTATTGTATGGATAGTAAGATATTTTCAATGGACACATGGTAATAAAGTGAGAAAAAAGGTTATAGATAACAATTCTATGATATGGTATCATTATTTCGATAAAGGGTAAAAAAAGAGATGTTATGTCCTCATTGCTCACATACAGATGATAAAGTGTTAGAATCTCGCCAAAGCAGTAGCGGTGTTACTATTCGACGGCGTCGTGAATGTCTCCATTGTGGGTATCGTTTTACCAGTTATGAGAGAATTGAAGAAAAGCCTATTATGGTTATTAAACGAGATAATAGTAGGCAACCTTTTAATATTAAAAAGGTTGAAAGGGGTATTAGAATTACCACTGAAAAGAGAAACATTTCCAGTGAAGCGATTGAACACCTTCTGACCCTTATTGAAGACGAGATTGTCTTGTTAGCTAGTAATAAACGAGAGGTTCTCTCTAAAACAATTGGTGAGGTTGCACTTAAACACCTTTATAAGGTAGATACTGTTGCCTATGTCCGTTTTGCTTCGGTGTATCGTGCGTTTAACTCAGTTGATCAGTTTATTGAAGAGATAGAAAGTATTACTCATACGATGAAATAACTCATCTCACATCAAACCATTTCCCTGTAAAAGATTTCTCAACTTCATCATTTAGATGATGCGGTTTTAAGATTTCATCAGCACAATCAAGAGCAAAGTTATCACTCATGCCTGCAATGTAATCAAATATAATGGTATCATAATTACCATCAAATCTCTCATATCCACTTCTCATATCGTTGAGGTAATTACTAAAGCCAACACTAAGCATATTTTTCTCATCTGCATATTTTGATGAATCAAATCCAAATCTTTCAAAAAGGTCATAAAGGTAATCTGCAATGAGAGAAATAAGCCGTGTGAAGTAATCTTTATACCCTTTCAACATTGGAGAGAGGTAAATGTTTTGATAGTTAAATTTCTTAAATTCTTCTACTGCTTTAAATACCTCATCGCTAAATGTTATCCCAATTTCAGGGTTACTATGTGCAATTATATCTTGTACGAGGGTATCAATGATAAGAGAGTTGGTATCTCCTAGTGTTTTTGAGATTATTGAGGGCAGTTGCTTTTTATCTATTACTGATAGGCGGCATGCATCTTCGAAGTCTCTCCCTAAATAGGCAATTTGGTCACTAAAGCGAACCACAACCCCCTCCCATGTACTTGGAATCAGATTTTTCCTTGTTGTGATGTCACTAAATATTTTCACCTTTTGTTCTGGTTGAATAGTTTGTAAAAAATATTCTCCGTTATGACTTACTATTCCATCTCTCACTGCGTAGGTGAGGTTGAGTCCTTTTCCATTAAGGGCGAGAAAGTCGATTATTCGAAGTGAATTGAGTTCATGTTCGAAGTGAGATAGCCCTTTTTTATTCATGAGATCATCAATAATACGTTCTCCAACATGACCAAAGGGGGTGTGTCCTAAATCGTGGCCCATTCCGATTGCCCATGCAAGATCTGTATTGAGATTAAGTCCTTGGCATATAGCACTAGCAATGGATGCAACGTGGAGAACGTGTTCTATTCGTGTACAGATGTGGTCATTAGATGGGGCGAAGAATACTTGCGTTTTATGTTTTAATCTGCGAAATGGGGAGCTGTGAATAATTGCAGTGGTATCTCGATAATAGGCACTTCTCATATCACTTTTTCTTTTGCTCATACGAGAAGTGAGGATTTCATCGTCAAGGTAATTGATAAACTCTTTCTCTTTCATACAGTATTCCTCATTTCTTTAATTCAAGTGTATAGGTTAGGGAGTACTGACTTCTTCTGTAGATTAGTCGTGTAATTGTTTTTCTATTTTTTCTCATCCGACTTCTTCCCTTATTTTACCTTATTCTTTTTACTTCCTTAAAGTTTTCAATAATGGTATCATGTTTTATATGTTGATGCTACTTGTTGCTATTATTACCACACTTTTATGTTTTCTCGCAGTTATAACAAGCCTATCTTTTATATTTTCAAATCAAAGATGGCTCTGGATACTTCCTTTTGTCCTTTCAATAACATTCTTTATTATTAGTATTCAGCCCCTCTATCTTAATGCCACCAATTATCTTAGTGGTTCATACATGGTTCAAATCTCTCCTGACAGGTCTGTAAGAGAGGTCTTTCCTTTAGTGATTGTGATTCTCTGGTATTTCATGATCCTTACCCTCCACTATGCCCTAAAACAGGTGGTAAAAGATAATACATATCTTTCTAACAAACAAAAGAATCTTGATGAATCACGATATATTGAGAAAAAAGAATTTTTTAAATACCAAGTTAAGCAATTAGCATTAAAAAAGTTACAAGTTGATATTGATCAACAGACTTCTGGTGATACGTATCCTATTAAGTGGGTCACTTTATATGATCAGCACTAGAAATAGTATATTTTTCATCACAGGCATTAAACACAGTGGCAAAAGTAGTGTTGGCCTTTATGCTGCAAAGATTCTTAAAACAAAAAAATTACGTAATTTTATTGATCTTGATGACTTGATAAAGGAATTACTCCCTTCACCATATATATCGATTCGTTCGTTTTATGAGCGTGAGGGAAAGAGTGCATTTATGAAGCTAGAGATAAGTGCGCTTAGTTCCTATCTACAAGGTGCAATAGATGATAAAGTGTACATTATTTCTTTAGGTGGGGGTGCATGTGATAACTCCCCTTTAGTTGACCTTATGAAAAGAACTGGCACTATTATCTATTTATCTCTTTTAGAGGAGACTCTTTTACAAAGAATTGAAAGAGGAGGAGTGCCTCCGTTTCTTGATAAAAATAATGTAAAAGGCTCTTTTCATGACCTGTTTGTTAAAAGAGATGCGCAATATAGGATAATTTCTGATTTTGTGGTATCATTGGCAGATTTCGAATCAATCGAGAGTAATGGAAATCACTTAGCGTCTTTCATTACTCAATTACTAGGAGATACTACATGGGCGGAAATACCTTTGGAACATCATTAACTATTACGACCTTTGGAGAGTCTCATGGACCAGCCCTTGGGGTAATAATTGATGGGTTAGAAAGTAATTTTGAAATTAATATAGAAGATTTATCATATCAAATGTCTCGAAGAAGGCCTGGTGGAAATCGTTTAGGGACCATGAGAGATGAAAAGGATGAGGTAGAGATATTATCTGGAGTATTTGAAGGGAAAACAACTGGGACACCGGTGGCAATTCTTATTAGAAATACTAATCAAAAAAGTGATGACTACTCCCCTATTTCTACATTTTTTAGACCAGGTCATGCAGATTATACATGGCAAGAGAAATTTGGTATTAGAGATTGGAAAGGTGGTGGTCGTAGTAGTGGTCGAGAGACTGCAGCTCGCCTTGCCTCTGGTGCAATCGCTTTACAAATTCTTAAACAAAAGGGAATACAAATTAGAGCATATACGACTCAAATAGGTCAAATTAAAGCAATAAAAAGAGATCTTTCTGTAATTAGTAATAATTTAGCATCATGTCCTGATATGGAAGTTGCTGCACAAATGGAATCGTTAATAGATGAGGTTCGTGAGAAAAAAGATTCTGTTGGTGGTATTATTGAGGTCCTCATTACGGGAGTTCCTGCAGGACTTGGAGAGCCAGTCTTTCAAAAAACAGAGGCCCTATTGTCTCATGCAATTATGTCTATTGGGGCAACAAAGGGTATCGAGTTTGGAGAAGGGTTTAACTGTGTAAACTTTAAGGGTTCTCAGCATAATGATATGATGGATAGAAATGGATTTTTATCGAATCATGCTGGTGGCATTAATGGTGGTATTACTAATGGTGAACCTATTATCTTTAGAGTTCCAATTAAACCGACGGCTTCTATCGCCTTAGAACAACGAACACGAGATATACACGGAAATGAACAAAACATTGTCGTAGAAGGAAGACATGATCCTTGTATTTGTATTCGTATTGTTCCTGTAATAGAGGCAATGAGTGCCCTTACAATTCTCTCACTATGGTATGATCAAAATGGGAGATAAGCCTCTTATTATTCAAAGTGATCTCTCTTTATTATTAGATGTTCATTCTCCTTTAGCGGTTGATGCGAGAAATGATTTAATTGCATTTGCTGAACTCATTAAGTCTCCAGAGCATGTTCACACCTATATGATTACCCCTCTTTCTCTTTGGAATGCATCAAGTGCAGGGGTAGACCGTGATGAAGTGTTAAGAAGATTAGAAAAATATTCTCGTTTTGAGATTCCTCAAACTGTGTTATTCCATATTTCTGAAATTAGTATGCGCTTCGGTGCTATTTTGTTAGAGAGCTATGAAGATAATAGTCTCTTTTATTTTGTCACATTTAAAAATGAAAGAATTAAAAGAGAGGTGTTATCTCGTCCTCAGTTTGGTAGTATGCTCACTAGCTATGAAGATGGATATTTATTAAAGATCTTTTCTCGAGGGGAGTTTAAACTACAATTGATTAAACTAGGATATCCTGTTGATGATAGAATTCCTATTGTTGCTTCAAAAAAAATATTAGCCTCCTTTAAACCAGTTTCATCAAGTGGTATACATTTTGTATTGAGAGATTATCAAAAGAATGCAGCAGATGCATTGCTCGGAGACTACTCTCCTGGTACTGGCTATGGAACGATTGTACTCCCTTGTGGTTCTGGAAAGACTGTTGTTGGGATGGAAATCATTACGCGACTGAAAACGAAAACTCTTATTCTTACCACAAATGTCTCGGCAGTTCATCAATGGATTAGTGAGTTGTATGACAAGCTTGACCTCCCACCAAATTCTGTTGGGGAATATACTGGGAT
>CAYZUR010000027.1:0-11050 GCA_964481535.1 uncultured Spirochaetaceae bacterium
ATCCATAGGCAGTACATTAGTCTCCTCATTATCATAAGTTAACACTATTATGAAATTTTACAATACTAAGTATACTACATTCTTGCATACGAAATATTGCTGGGTTACGAATAACCCAGCAATAACGAAAACGATTCATTAGAATCCGTAAGAAGCATAGTTGTCTTTTGTGAAATCAGCAGGTGGTCCCATTATTACAGTTCGGTTATCTTCCCAAACAGTAATGTTTCCAACGTTGGCAATTTCTTGACCATCATATGGTTTTGTTCCATTTAGATAATTGTAAGCTAATACAACTGTCAAATACCCAAGTTTAGCAGGATCCCATAGTGTACCAACTCGTAAAGAACCATCTTCAAGATATGGACCTGAGTCAGTTGGTAAAGAACTACCAACAACAGCTATAGAATCTTTTTTGCCTTTTTCTTGGACAGCTTGAGCTGCACCTAAAGGAGCAGGAGTACTTACTCCAATAATACCTTTAAGATTAGGATACGCTTTAATTAAATCCAATGTTTTTTGGTATGCAACTTGTTGTTTTTCATCAGTAGGAACTCTGTCTGTAACAAGCTTCAAATTAGGATATGTTTTTTTGGCATACTCGAGACCAAAATCAATCCATGTATTTAAGTTAGCAGCAGATAATCCACCAGTAACAATTGCATATTCGCCACTAGGACCCATTTCTTCTACTAAGAGATCCCACATGTGTTCGCCAAATCCACGGTCATCAATTTGGTGTACTGAAATATCTACAACAGAAGGATCTGCAGGAGTGTCCCAGTCAAATACCACGATACCAGCTTTTTTAGCTTTCATAAGAACAGGAGTCAAAGCGGCTGCATCATTAGGAGCTACAGCAATTACATCAACACCCTTACTGATGAGGTCTTCAAGCATTTTTACTTGTTCTGCTGCATCTGCAGTGGTAGGTCCAGTATAAATAACTTCAATACCAAGATCTTTACCAGCTTGTAAAGCACCTTTTTCTGAAGCATTAAAATATGGAATACCTACTAATTTTGGCATAACTACGATAGTAATTTTATCATCAGCAGCCTCTTTTGCACCACCAGCAAACATCAAACCAGTCATAGCGACTAATACAATGAAAATAACAAGAACTTTCTTCATAAGTTCCCTCCTTATAAATTCCTTGGTAACAAAATATGTATGTTATCAAGGTGAATACCAATGTAATTGAGTCTAAAAAAACACGCTCTTTATAAAAATTATTTTTTCTTTTTTAGTTGCTCTGCAATATAGTTAATCGCTAATACTAAAATAAGAATAAATCCCATTAACACGTTTGTTAAATATCTGTTTAAGCCAAAAATATTAAGCCCACTCGAAATGATCTGGAGAATCATCGTAGCAAGGAGAGTCCCTAAGACCTTCCCTTCTCCACCACTAATACTAGTACCACCTAACACTGATGCAGCCACTGATTGAAGTAAGTAAGAAGATCCATACGATTCTTTAGCAGAATTGTACCGAGAAGCCATAATAATCCCCGCCATTCCAGCAAGGAAACCAGCTATCATATAGGTTTGAAATAATATCTTCTTTACCTTTATCCCTGAGAATTCTGCTACTTTGGGATTACACCCAATCATTATAATAGCAGCGCCCATCTTACTTTTTTCAAGCAAAATCCTCATAAAAATGAGCACAACAATAAAAATGATCATTGGAACAGGAATTCCAAATATTGCAGAGTTCCCTATGTTTAAGAACATCAGTGGGAAACCAGAAATAGCTCCCCCTTTTGTAATATTTAAACTTATCCCTTCAAACAATGTAGCAGCTCCAAGTGTTGCGATCATTGGTGTAACCCCAATATATGAGACAATAAATCCATTAAACATTCCCAATACTATTGATACAGCTAACATTACAAACACACCAATTACCACAGAGACAAAGGGCATATTAGTTGCAGTAAAATAAGAAGACATTGCAAGCCCACCAACTATCATAGAGAGAGTTGCTGTGAAGGTGAGAGAAAGGTTAATCCCACCTGTCATAATAATAAGCATCATTGAAAGGGAGAGAATCCCAAATTCAGGAAGCTGATATGCAAGGGACTGAATGTTGTAATTACTTAAAAACTTATTTGGAGAAAGGAGGGACATAGTAATAAAGATAAGGATGAATATAATGAGGAGAATTCCCTCTTTGCTTGAAAATAGTTTTTTTATCTTAGACTGCATAGGTGCCTCCCTCCTCAACATCAACACGAACTTTCTGTTTCTCTTCACGTTTTTTTTGAATCATATCTACACTTATTGAGGAAATAATGATAAAACCAACTATAATCTTTTGCCAGAAGGTAGGAATTCTCATAAGAATCATACCATTGTTAATTACACTAAAAAGCGAAACACCAATAAGAGTACCAAAGACAGATCCATACCCACCTAATGTACTAGCTCCCCCTAACACAACAGCTGCGATGACCTGCATTTCAAATCCAAGAAATGCATTAGGGTCAACTTGCCTCATAATAGAGGTGTGTGCTACTGCAGAAAGCCCTATAATTAACCCTTCTATTGAATAGACAAAGAGGATAATTTTTTTTGTTTTAAATCCCATTCTCTCTGCTGAGTCAATGTTTCCACCAATAGCATAGATCCCACGGCCCATCACTGTATGCTTAAGAACAAACCAGGTAAGAAGAATAACAGGAATTAAGAATACGACTTGTATAGGAATACCAATAGCTCTTCCATCACCTAAGATATATGGGAATAAAATAATTCGGCCAAAATCAATAAAGTTTTGTGGAATCCCTGTAATCCAGTTACCGTTCGTTGTATACAGCACCACTCCTAAAATCATACTCATTGTCCCAAGAGTCGCGACAATAGGGGGAATCTTTAACATCGATATCAATAAGCCATTCATAAGACCCAACAATATCCCAGCAGCACATGCAATTAAGACAACAACAAAGATATTCTGTGTAAAGTGTACCAATGTTTGACCTAATATTACATTCACTGCAGTAATGATTGATGCAACTGAAACATCGATGCCACCCGTTAATAATATAAACAACATCCCCATTGCCATCATGGCAAGAACTAAATTGCTTTTTAACAAATCTAAGAAGTTTTCTAGTGATAAAAAAGCAGGGTTCACTATTGCTATAAACACTGATATAGCAATAAGAACTATAAGAAGGGGTAATTCTTTTATTTTTTTTAATCTATTCATTATATTCCTCATATCGCCTTACTCATGATGTCTTCTTGATTAAGCCCTTCACAATACATATTAGCGGTCACTCTGCCTCGTCTCATAACAACTACCCTGTCACATATAGCAAGAATTTCTGGCAGTTCTGAAGAAACGACAATAATGCCTAATCCGGCTTCCGCAAGAGAAATAAGAAGTTTATGAATTTCAGCTTTGGCACCTACATCAATTCCGTTTGTGGGCTCATCAACTATTAAAATTTTTGGTTCTGTTGCAAGCCACTTTGCAATTACCACCCTCTGCTGATTTCCTCCAGAGAGTTTTGCTGCAAGGAGGTCTGGATTATTTGGACGAATCTCTAATTTACTCATCCACTTTTCTACCATTGCTTCTTGCTTAACTGGATCAATTAAACCCAATTTATTACTCAAAACATCTAGTAGGGTAAGCCCTAAGTTATCTTTTGTAGATTTTCTTAATACAAGCCCTTCAGAAAGGCGGTTTTCAGGAATAAATGCTATTCCAGCGAGCATTGCATCTGTTGGTGTTTTTATGATGATGTCTTTTCCGTCAAGAAGTAGCGTACCTTCATCAGCAGTATTAAGACCAAAGATTGATTTAACAACCTCAGTCCTTCCAGCTCCAACAAGACCTGTAATTCCTAACACTTCACCTTTATGTAGGGTAAAATTAATATCTTTATAATTCCCCTTCTTCGTAAGACTTTTTACTTCTAGTAAAGGAATGTCGAGATGCCGTTTAGGATAAATAGTATAATTGATTTGCCGTCCTACCATGAGAGATATTAGTTGATCATCATCTAATTTATTTTCATCGTACGTTCCAATAAACTTTCCATCTCGCAAAATCGAAAATCTATCAGAAACAGCAAATAATTCATCCAATTTATGACTAATAAAGAGTAATGAAATACCTTTTGCCTTTAAGCTAAACATGATTTCAAAAAGCTTTTGCACTTCAGTGTTAGATAATGAAGAGGTAGGTTCATCAAGGATGAGTAACTTCGCATTATTAGCTAATGCTCTTGCAATTGCTACAAGCTGCTGTCGGGCAACAGATAAATCTCCAAGTAAGATATCGAGGTCAACCTCTACTCCAAGTTGCTTTAGTGCATCAACTGCAATTTTCCTCATCTCTTTGTAGTTTACTAATCGTTTACTGCTTTTTACATAACGACCGAGAGTAATATTTTCTAATACCGAAAGGTTTGGAAATAAAGAAAAATCTTGGTAAATAACAACTATCCCATGGTGAAGTGATGTAAGAGGATCTAAATGAGTCAGAGTTTCTCCTCCCATCTTTATTATGCCGTCAGGTTCTGGTTGATAAATACCTGATAGAATTTTTATGAGAGTAGATTTACCAGCACCATTTTCACCTATAAGAGCATGGATTTCCCCTTTATTAATTGAGAATCCAACATTCTGTAGTGCTTTTACTCCCGGAAAAAATTTAGAAATATTTTCTATTTCTAATAGAGGGGTTTCCATATTACAATCTCCTATGTCTTTCATAATAATTATTGACCCAACCTCAGCATAAAACAATTACCATAATAACAATACTTCATAGAGATTATGACTAATGATGTCTAAAATTTTATTATTAGCATGCCTATTATTTAGAATAGGTCAAAAGAGTAGTATAATATAAGCCTTTTAATGTATAGCAGGAACCAAGGTTAGCATCAGTATCTCAAAGAGAGTTCACTATTCTTTTCTTCTCCCTCTCTAATTCTTCATAGACAGAGTAAAGATCTTTGTTAGGAAAAAAATGGATTGATTCATGCTGATTTGTTGCCACAGTGTATGCTTTTTTTTGATTACTGTACTCACCCAATGCAACAGAGGCATTCACCCAAGCACCAAGGCTTGTAGTTTCAGTATTGTGGGGTTGAATAACCTCTTTTTGTAAAATATCTGCCTGTATTTGATTAAATATTGCAGACTTCGCCATTCCCCCAGATACCCTTATCTCTTTTATAGGAGAAGTGAGTTCTTCAAAAATAGAAACATTTTCTTTAATCTCAAGGGCAATACTTTCCAATATAGCCCGTGCAATATCTCCTCGAGTTGTACTCAATGTTAGATTTTCTATTTTCCCTTTTGCATTATTGTTCCAATAGGGGGATCCACTTCCTTTAAAGTGTGGTAATACAATAACCCCATTTGCACCAGAGGGAGATTGGGCAACCTGTTGATCGAGAGAAGCAAAATCAAAAATAGAAGTACTATCTACACATAAAAGTTCTTTAAACCATCTGTATACACTCCCCGTTGAAATCATTCCCCCTTCGAGATGATACAAACCAGGTAGTGCACTAGGAGTGCAAAAGACTCTTCTAGATGGATCTATTGAGGGCTTTTTTGTAAGCCCTACAACATATGAGCCTGTTCCTGTATTTGCTATTACCGTATTCTCATCAAGAAGTCCTGCACCTAAAGCAGCACACTGTTGATCCCCACCACTACTTATAATAGGAATACCATCAAGAATCCCTGTTCTTAGGGCGACTTCTTTCTTTAGTGAACCAACAATGCTACCAGGTGCAATAAGGTTACATAATTTATCCTCTTCTACCCTATAGAGGTCGAGGAGATCTTTATCCCAGAGAGATGAGTGAATATTTAGTAAACTCGTTCTTCCAGCAAAAGAATAGTCGGTAGCAAAGACTCCACTAAGGTGATGGATCATCAAATCTTGTACCCCAACCATTTTGAACGTATCTGAGTAGACCGACTGAAGATTATCTCGAATCCACTGCATCTTCAAACTTGAAAAAAGAGATGAGATCAATGCTCCAGTTTTTGTATTTATTATATCAAGGTGGGGAATATAGGAATCTAACACATTATCAGTTCTCTGATCTTGCCACATAATCATATTACATAGCGGTGTACCCTCTTTATTAACAGCCAACACAGCAGAGCGAAAACTTGTAAGAGCTATACCAATGATTGAATGATTGTTTTGATTGGCATAGAGAGAGGATGTGGTAAGGAGTTTTTCTAAGCAAGAGATATACGAGATTCCATCTTGTTCAACTCTTCCATCACAATAAAGAATAGGTGGATGATGTTCGCTAAACATTTTAATAACAGTCCCTGATGTGTCTATAACACTTATTCTCATGCTAGTTGTCCCTGTATCGACTATCAAAATAGTTTTCACAGCTCACCCCCCCTCTGTTAGAAGAACCTATTGTATCGCCTACGCTCTTTGCCCCTAGACGTACACTATTAACTCACCTTATAATCAACAATGATAAAAGTCAAATTGTTTTCCTTTTGTTCTTTTTGATTTTTTCACTACCACATGAGGATTTTATGGCACACAACTCCATTGCAAATAACAGACACATGCAGATATTAGATTTCCTTAGTTCAAGAGGAAATGTAACAGTTGATCAATTAAGTGAACTTCTTCACGTTTCTAAAGTAACTATTCGTAGAGACCTAGATTTCTTAGATACCCAACAGCACCTTGTAAGGACACATGGAGGTGCTTCAATCTTACCCCACCAAGATATTAAATTAGCTGATGAAGATTTTGAAAAAAAAGATATTAAAAATGTCCAAGAGAAAAGAAGAATTGCCCTTAAATGTGCGTCAATTATACAAGAGCATGATATTCTATTTATCAACAGTGGCTCTTCTACCCACTTTTTGCTTCAGGCATTTACCAATAAACATGTCAAAGTAATTACTAATAATGCAGCAGCTGTTGAATCAACATTCGACAATAAACTTGAACTATTACTCCTCGGTGGACAATATCTAAAACATCCAAAATCTTTTGTTGGAGAATTTGCAATTAAAGCACTAAAAGATATGTATAGTACCCACACTATTCTTGGAACAAATGGGATAAGCTTAGAGAAAGGGTTAACCACTACAGTGTATCAAGAGTGTAGCATTAACCAAGCAATGATAAAGAATACACATGGCAAAGTGATAGTATTAGCTGACTCATCTAAGCTGGGGAGAGTGTCTAATTTTGTTTCAGCCCCCTTAGAATCTATTAATATTGTGATCACTGACGATAAGTGTCCTCCCTCTTTCAAGCAATCATTAGAACAATTAGGAATTGAAGTAATAATCGCTTAATCACACAAAAAGAACAAAAAGAAACCAATAATACTCTCTAATAAACCAAACAATACAAAATTATCTTTTTTTTATTGTTTTACTCAAAACTTCGTGGTACGATACTCATGTCTTGTATGAAAGAATACAAATGGAGGAAGGAAAAAATGAACAAGAAAAGAGTAAGTTTTGTAATAGCAATCGCATTGCTCACTATGACAATGCTTTTTGCTGCCGGTGCACAAGAAACAACTAAAGCACCTGTAGATACTGGTGGTACGTTTGATTGGAAACAATTTGATGGTTCCACTGTTGTCTTCAACTACCCAAACCACGTGCACTACAATGCAATGGTTTCGTCCGGTGTACTCGATGATTTCACCACTCTCACAGGAATCAAAGTAGAATCAGATAGAATGCAATATATGAATATGCATGATTCTCAAATTCTTCAGATGAGTAAATCAAAAGGCGATTATGATGTCGTTACAATGGTTGTTATGTGGAAATCTGAGTATGCAATGGCCGATCTTATTCGTCCACTTCAACCATATTTTGATAACCCACGCCTAGCAGCCCCTGACTACAACTTTGATGACCTTGTACCTGCTTATGTTGAAGTAACTGGTATTGCTGGTGGAAAAAACATCTATAGAGATGGCCCTGGTGCCGAGCTTTTTGGACTCCCTTTTGGTGCAGAAACAAGCTTTATGGTATATAGAAAAGACTTATTTGACCAATATAACATCAAAGTACCTACAACCTATAAAGAAATTGAAACTGCTGCAAAATTCTTTGCAGAAAACGTCCCTGGCGTATATGGCCTTACAATGAGAGCAGCTAGTGGTCACCATGCAACGCATGCCTGGCTCCTTCATGCATCTCCAATGGGTGCAACTGTATTTGATGAAAACTGGGAACCAGCTTTCACAAGCAAAGAAGCAATTGACACAATCGAATTCATGAAAACAATGATTAAATATGGCCCTCCAGGAATGGAAGGATTTACACAAGATGAAGAATTTGCTGCTTTCCTACAAGGTGATGCTGCAATGTATCTTGATGCGAGTGTATTTGCAGGTCCTGTAAAAGATCCTACAAAATCAAGAGTATATGATAAGATTGGATTTGCTCCACATCCAAAAGCAAAAACAAGCCTCTCAGAAACTGGTGGATTTGGTCTCGGTATCCCTACCAATGCTCAAAATCCAGAAGCTGCTTTCTTACTTATACAATATCTCACACTTCCAGAAGTAGAAAGAAAGATTGTTATGGCAGGTGGTGCTCCATTTAGAATGTCTACGGTAAAAGATGCATCTCTATACGAGAAATACCCTGAATTTGAAGTACTTGCAAAACAATTAGAGTTTGCTAATGCTGACTGGCGTCCAATCATCCCAGAATGGGGCGAAATTAACAACGCTCTTGGTATTGCAATTAACCAAGGCCTCACAGGAGCAAAAACTCCAGAACAGGCTATGCTTGATGTTGTAACTCCTATTAGAAACATCATGGTTCGAGCCGGCTACATTAAATAAAAAGATGTAAGATGTAGTAGGCGAATACAATATACGTATTCGCCTACGTATCCATATGGGAGAGAGAAATGAGGAAGAGTGTAATCCCTGGTAGAAAAAATAGTGCCTACCTTTTTTTAGCACCAGCTACAATAATTTTATTAATAGTTCTACTTGTACCAATCTTTAATAGTTTACGTCTAAGTTTCTTTGAATGGTCCTTAAGGGGAATGTCAAAGCCTGCAACGTTTATAGGGTTAAGAAACTATAAAGAACTATTTACAAGTGAAAACTTCTTATCGAGTGTTAAAGTCACCATCACCTTTAGTCTAAGTGTAGTAAGTATTGAATTACTCCTTGGAACTATTTTTGCCCTCCTTCTTGAAGGAGATTTTAAAGGGATGAGAATCTTTCGAACACTCTATGTTCTCCCTATTATGGTAGCTCCTGTTGTTGTTGGTATCATGTGGCGTTTTATGTACCACCCATCATATGGAAAGATTAACTTCTTTTTATCAAAATTTGGAATTGATCCAGTTGGCTGGCTTTCAAACCCTGATATCGCTCTTATTTCAGTTATTATTGCAGATGTGTGGCAATGGTTTCCTTTCGTATTCCTTTTAGTTCTAGCGGGACTTCAAGGAGTGCCAAAAGATATCATGGAGGCATCGAAGGTAGATGGAGCTTCGTACTGGCAGTCTCTTAGACATATAAAACTCCCATACATTGCTTCGGTATTAGGCCTCACTGCAATTTTACGAATGATAGATTCATTTAGATCCCTTGTTGTTATCTACAACATGACCGGTGGAGGTCCTGGAGTAAGAACAGAAGTTCTCTCCCTCCATATGTATAAAACAGCATTTACAAGTCAAAGATTAGGTCTTGCCTCTGCAGTATCCGTCCTTTTACTTCTCATCATCGTCTTGTTTGCAATTGTGTTAATCGTAAACTCATTAAAAAGAGAGGTAAAATAGTTATGGATGTAAAGGTGAAAAAAAATATAAGCATGACAATAAAGTATCTTCTTATTGCCCTTGCTGCCCTCGTAATTTTATTCCCTATTTATGAGATGATATCAACTTCTCTTAAACTTCCTGTAGATGCTTTTGTCATTCCTCCTATCTGGTTTTTCAAACCAACAATGATCAATTACAAAGCCGTCTTATTTGATGCAAGCTTTTTTAGATTTTTCACAAACAGTGTCATTGTAGCTCTAAGTTCTACAGCGATTAGTGTGGGTCTTGGTGCCCTTGCTGCGTATCCTTTAGCGAGGTGGCACTTTGGTGGAAAGAAAACGATGATAGTTGGAGTATTACTCCTTCGAATGATTCCAGAAGCTATTCTTGCAGTTCCTTTATTTGTATTGTTCAACTCTTTTGGTTCAGTTAACGGAAGAATTGCCCTTATCATTGTCTATATTGCAATCAACCTCCCATTTAACATTTGGGTAATTAGAACATTTATTATGGACTTACCCTATGAACTTGAAGAGTCCGCAATTATTGATGGATGTTCAGATTTTGCTGTATTTACAAAAATTGTACTCCCTTTGATAGGACCTGGAATGTCCGTTGCTGGAATCTTCACTTTTAGAATGGCTTGGAATGAATTTATCCTCTCTCTTGTATTAACAGACCGTTTTACAAGAACCCTCCCTGTTGCAGTATCACTCTTTCTCACAGATACAGGAACAGAGTGGGGAAAAATAACCGCTATTGCAACAATCATTGCTGTTCCAGCATTCATCTTTACTTTTGGTGCTGCAAAATCACTCATTATGGGTCTCACAGCAGGAGCTGTTAAAGGATAATTAATAATAATATAACGATAAGGAGTTCGCATGAGCAAAGTAAATGAAATAACAAGAGAATCGTGGATTCTCAATACATTCCCAGAATGGGGCACATGGTTAAACGAAGAAATTGAACAAGAAGTAGTAAAGCCAGGTACATTTGCAATGTGGTGGTTAGGCTGTACAGGAATATGGGTAAAAAGTGAAGGAAGTGCGAACCTATGTATCGACCTTTGGGTTGGTTCTGGCAAGCGAACAAAGAAAAATAAATTTATAGGACCTCAACACCAAATGGCAAGAATGGCTGGAAACAAATCACTTCAACCAAACTTGAGAACAAGTGTATTTGTCCTAGACCCATTTGCAATTAGAGAAGTTGATGCAATTATTTCAACTCATATGCACAACGACCATATGGATGTAAACCTTGC
>CAYZUR010000028.1:0-11013 GCA_964481535.1 uncultured Spirochaetaceae bacterium
AAAGCTAAAAACGTGTCTGGAATTAGCTGCTTAAGGGTGTGCGAAGTTTGAGAAGATAATAAATATGAGTACCAAGTTAACCGAAACAAGTTCGTCGGTATCATGCGTGAGGACCTTATTCATGCCCTAACGGCTAATACACGATTAACTCTCATATTTAGGATGCACAAGATAATTAAGAAGGCTAAAAAATTCGCCTGCCCCATAAAACCAGGCAGGACGGTACCAAGATCAAAAAACAGCAGAAAGACCAAATACCATCACAATCATAAATCAAATTGCTGAGATTTTGGGAGAGTTTGGCTTAAGTTGTGAACATTGAAATATTTTTTCAAAGTATATTCTTTATTTATATTAAATTGTTAAAACAGAATACTCTTTTTTTAAAAAATCACAATTTTAGGTTTTGATAAGCACTATATTGTCATGTTATATAGATGATAATATTTGTATTAATATTGGCAATATTGCAATTTATCTTATTGGATTGTACTGTACGTATATATGGAATTGAGTGCAAAAGAACAAGCTAAAACATTACCTCACCTCAGTGGCGTCTATATCATGAAAGATGAGAATGATAAAGTCGTATACGTTGGTAAAGCAAAAGATTTGCGTAACCGTGTTACTTCTTACTTTCTTACTGGAAAAGATATTAAAACAACCTTTTTAGTGAGTAAGATAGTTACTATTGATTACATTATTACTGGTAATGAATATGAAGCTCTTGTTCTAGAAAATAACCTTATTAAGAAATATCGTCCCCATTATAATATTTCATTAAAAGATGGGAAAAGCTATCCACTGATACGAATTACGAATGAAGATTTTCCTAAAGTCTTTAGGACTCGTCGTGTTATTCATGATGGCTCTCTCTATTTTGGACCATATCCAGATTTAAAAAGTCTTAATGAATATCTTGAACTCATTGATAAATTGTTTCCTCTGAGAAAATGTGGAATTCCTTTAAGGAAAAGAGCAACCCCTTGTTTGTATTATCACATTGGGCGTTGCTGTGCGCCGTGTGCGGGTCTTGTAACAAAAGAAGAATATGGAAAACATATTGATAAAGTGAAAAAATTTTTATCAGGTGAAGATGATGAGTTAGTAAGAATAGCTCGTAATGAGATGAATGAGGCTGCAAAACATCTCAAATTTGAAATTGCAGCACAAAAAAGAGATCTCCTTAATTCCTTAGAATCTGTTTCAAGGGTGCAACAAGTAGAAGATTTCTCTGTTGAAAGTAGAGATTATGCTGCATGCGAGATGAGAATGCACTTGGCGACAGTGAGCATGTTACAAATTAGAGATGGAAAGTTAATGGGAAAAGCCTTATATAGAGCTGAAACGTTAGGGGATGAAACTGACACCCTCGTCCACTTTCTTACCCAGTATTATAGTGATGGTGGAAATATCCCCCAGGAGCTCTATGTCTCACACGATGTTGATAGTAATCTCATTAGAACATATCTTAATAAAGAGATGAATTATGATATTGATGTTTCTGTCCCTAAAGAGGGGAAACATTATCGTGTATTAAGAATGTCAGCAGAGAATGCTTCAAGAGACGTAGAAAAAAGATTGAGGAGTAAAGGAAACCCAGAAGCATTAGATGAGCTGATGGACGTGCTTGGTCTTGAAGAGCCTCCGGTGTATATTGAAGGATTCGATATCGCTCAACTTAGTGGTAAATACACTGTTGCTTCTTTGATCACATTTGTTGATGGCAACCCTGATAAATCTAATTATAGAAGATTCAATATTCGGTCGTTGGATGGAAGAATTGATGATTATGGAGCTATTAAGGAAGCTGTTACTCGTCGTTATACAAGGCAGGTGAGGGAGAAGAAGAGACTTCCAGATCTTATTATGATTGATGGGGGAAAAGGGCAGGTCAATAGTGCTAAAGATGCGCTATTAGCTCTTGGACTCGACACTCTCCCAGTGATAGGTCTTGCTGAGAAGTTAGAAGAGATATATTTTCCTGATGATAGGGATGTCCTGGTGTTGCCTGAATCCTCTTCTGCTTTAAGAGTATTAATTGCTGTTCGTGATGAAACACACCGTTTCGCTACAAGCCTCAATCAATCTCAGCGTGCTAAGGATGCAACCTTTGCCCTTCTTGAGTCTATTAGTGGAGTTGGACCTGCAAGGAGTAAACGTCTTATGCAACAATATGGAACAATTGAGGATATACTCTCAAGTAATCCCAACGATGTTGCAAAAAACACACATATCCCTTTAGATGTTATTCTTCGAGTAATTAAAACTTTGCATTTGTAGAGATATTCAAATACTCTATCTGCTCTTGTGGTGTACCATGATGAATTAATATGGTCGCGAGCAGTTGTTCAAGAACTATCTGGCTCATATCATTACTGTATTCTCTTAGTATGATGTCATATTCACCAAGAGAACCTATAATATTGCGTATTGCATCTATAGAAAATAGATTAGCTGCATCTTGGTATGTTCTGTGGTCACTTTTTCTTTTTATGGGAGTTTTTTTCCCTAGAACTGATGCATTTGATGCAGCCTCGTCCCAGTTATTACTACGTATTAGACTCTCTTTTATAGAAAGAAGCCTTCTAAATGCCCATAAGAGGCCATTGATCAAAAGAATTCCTTGGCTCTCTTGTTCTCTTAAAAGTGCATGAAGAATTTCTAGTGAGGCTTGATATCCTTTTGTCACCATTGCCTCAAACAGTGAGAATACAGATTCTACTCGAGTATGCTGTACATACTTTTCGATATCCTCTTCTTGTACAAGGGTAATTTTCTCTGCTTGTATATATTGCATCAGTTGAGATACGCCTTGGCGTAATTTCGCTGTATCGTTCTCTACGAGTTCTAATAATAGAGAGATTGCCCCTTCTTCAATATCTACACCATAAGAGGAGAATAGTTTTCTTACAAACTGTGGTTTTTTTGACTCATACATTTCAAAAAAAACTTTTTTAGAGTCTTTATCAATAGATGCCTCAAGTTTCCCTTTTAGCTTATATTCTTCACTAATGAGAATGAGAGTTGCACTTTCACATGGTCTTTTTACATAGTCAACTAATGGCCCTATGAGTGGAAGAGTAATTGTTTCCATTTGGGAAAGGATTACAAGGCGATGTTCACTAAAAAGTGAGTTGTTGTGGAGAACTTCAAATATTTCTCCATTAAGTGTTTCAAATGGATAAAATCGATGAATCTCTATATCACTACCAAATTCATTTTTGAGATTATTTCTAATTTCTTTGAGAAATATTTTTTTATCACCACTATCGGGGCCAAGGAGGGCATGCACCCTCTTAGAATCAGTTTTCATAATCACGAATAATAAGCTGAAGCTTTCCAATGATAGTGACATCTTTGGAGAATATTGGACCATATTTAGGGTTTTCAGCTCTGAGTTCAACGGCATTTGGTGTCATAAAAAATCTTTTTAATGTCACTCGATTTTCATCACCAAGACGAGCAACAACAATTTCTCCATTGTTGGCAGTATTAGCTTGTTTTATGATAGCTAAATCTCCATCTAAGATTCCGGCTTCTTCCATAGAGTCACCTTCAACGCGAAGGGCGAAGAATTCTCCTTTGGAAGAGAGCATTTTTGATGGGATGTGAAGGTCATCCTCTTTATTCTCTTCTGCAAGAATGGGTACCCCTGCAGCAGTAGCGCCAAGAATAGGAACTCGAATAGTTTCAACAGAAGGGGAGGTGCTAAAACCAACGACACCTGTAGATCGAGAAATTCCACTTTGAGAGTGAATCTTTCCTTTTTTCTCTAAGGCCTTTAAGTGGTCGTGAGCAGCTTTGGCGGTAATTTCAAAATAGCGTGCAATATCTCTTACAGCGGGAGCATATGAGTTCGTCTCAATATACTCTTTAATAAAATCGAGAACTTGGGTTTGCCTCAGCGTTAATTCTTTCACTTATCTCTCCTATTCTTCAAAACGATTGAGGAATAACTTTTCTATTGCTTCAATTGCATCTTCCTCATCCGGTCCATCTGTAGTAATTGTGATTTGTGATTTATATGCAGCCCCTAGGGTGATAATACCCATAATTGATTTCCCATTTATTTTCATTCTATCTTTTTCCATATAGAGCTGAGATGAAAATTTATTTGCAACTTTCACGATGAGAGCAGCTGGGCGTGCATGTATACCTGCTCTATTTAATACTTCAACGACTCTTTCGACCATACTTAGAAAGTCTCCTCATTATTGTAATACAAGTTTCTAGCTGATTCACTTTCCAGCCATTTTAATACGCTTTGATCAAATTCTTTTGCAGAATAATACCCTAATTTCTTAAGACGTTCATTTCTTGCAGCAGTTTCGATAATTATAGGGACATTCCTTCCTGGTTTTACAGGTATAACAAGTTTTGGAATTTCGATACCCAATAGATTTTCTTTCAACTCTTCTCCGATTCTATCATAATTCTTTGCTGAATCCCACTCTTCCAAGTGTACCATCAATTGTACTTGTTTTTTATCTCGAATAGAACCAACTCCAAATAAGTTGGCAAGGTTCAGGATTCCTAATCCTCTAATTTCCATATGGTGAGCTAATGTCGGATTCTCTCCACTTCCTATAAGATAGGTATCACTAATGTTTCGCAGTTTTACTGTATCATCACTAATAAGGCGGTGACCTCGGTCAATAAGTTCTAATGCTGTCTCACTCTTTCCAACTCCACTATCACCTAAGATGAGTACTCCTATTCCATACACTTCTACGAGAACTCCATGAATAGTGATGGTATCAGCAAATATTTCATCAAGCATTTGGATGAGGCCTCTATTAAAATCAGCTGAATCGAGGTCTGTTTGCAATATTGAACATCCAGAGCGTTCTGCAATTTCTATAAATTGGAGACTTGGATTTCCTCCATCACAGAAAATTACAGTAGGAATTGGATAATTGAAAAGTTTTTCAAGTGATTGTAAGGAATTTTGGGATTCCAGTTTCTTTAGATATTGTTGTTCACCTCTTCCAAAAACTTGGATACTTTCAAAGCTAAACTCATCAAAAAAACCACTAAGAGGGAGCCCTGGTCTACTGATCTTGCTCGTAGTGAGCTCTCTTGATAATCCAGAGCGACCTGCAATACAGGTGAGTTGGAGATGGTTGTGCTCTTTTAAATCTAAATCTAATAAATCGAGAATAGAAAATGATGCCATAGTGTCCTCCCTAAGTGATAAGTATATCATAAGGCCGTGAGTAAATGGAAGATAACGTATTTTTCTAATTATACATAAAAAAGCCTCAGAATACCTGAGGCTTAGTGTTAAATGAAATATTACATCAATGATCTTGAATTTTTCCTTTTTCTTTCCGGACAGTAGAATCAAGCTTATCTATGAGTAGTTCAATTCCTTCATACAACTCATAGCAGTCCGTGCTCAACATTTTTACAAGTCCCCAAGAGAAGTGAATCTTTGCTTCAAGTTTGTATCCCTGTCCCACATGTTCTTTATTAACAGTGATTGTTAGGTCATGGATGAACTTTTCTGCAAAAGCTATTTTCTCTAGTTTTTTGTCAAAAAATTCACGTGTCGTGTCGCTCACATTGTAATGGATTCCTTTGATTTCTAAATTCATAGGTCCTCCTTAAAACAGATCCTATATTAAGGATAAGAGAGCCCTTATAAAAAGTCAAATCAATTACCCCTTCATTTTGTTAAATCCCAAGATCCTATTGATGTAGTATGTAGGGATTTACATTTTTTATGGGTGTGGAAAATCTAAGAATAGAACGTATTATATGTGTGGGAATAATTTTATATTTCTTTGAATTGTAATGAATAGTGTGCTGTTTAATGGGAATGTGCTTCCAAACAAAATCAACCTATTATGTATGAGAAAAGCCTTAGCGGTCGTATGAAGAGTCAATATTAAGTTCTTTACGATATTTGCTTACAGTTCTTCGAGCAATTGTTATTCCTTCATTTTTTAGCATGTCTGAAATCTTTTGATCACTGAGAGCTTTTTCTCCTGTGTGATGTGTAATAATTTCTTCTACTTTTTCTTTTACTGCAGTTTTTGATATTTGCCCATTGTCACTAGTAGTGCTAGAGAGTGCTGAGCTAAAAAGATTTTTTATAGGAATGATTCCCCAGTCTGTATCAATGTATTTGCTTATTACTGCCCTTGATATTGTTGTTTCATGAAGGTCTAACCGAGAAGCAAGGTCTCTGTAGGTGAGAGGTTTCAAAGCTTTTGGTCCTTCCAAGAAAAATTGATATTGTTCTTCTAATAATAATATTCCAATTTTTTTTATTGTTTCATATCTCATATGTACACTAGAGATTAGTTGATTTGCTGATTTTATTGATTCTTTTATATAGTGAGAAGTCTCTTTGTAATGAGGATCATCTTTATTTTGTGCAAGCTGTGAAAAATTCTCATCAATGAGTAACTCTGGGATTATTCCTTTGTTAAGGATTAGTTGTAATCTCCCTTCAATGTTCTTCACTCTTAATTCCGGGATGATATATTGTGTTTCTCGATTGTCAAACTGAGAAGCTGGAAATGGGGTTAATGTTTTTAGATAGGTGTAAAGTAGTTCTACTTGTTCCTCATCTGCCCCTACGATATTACTTACTTCTTTAAACTTTCCCCCCTTTAATTTCATCAGATGATTATTGATGAGCTTTTCTAAAATGAGGTAATCGGATGGAATTAGGTTGTCGAGTTTTGCTTGGAGTAAAAGAGATTCAAACGAATCTTTTACAGCGATTCCTGCAGGATCAAGAGATTGTACGACTAAGAGAGCTGATGCTAGTGCTTTTCTTTTATTGCTAGGAACTAGTGATGTTATTTCATTATTATGAAATCCATTGTGGTCTAGGTTGCTAATGATAAGGTGCCCTAGTTCATATTGCTCTGCAGTGAGTGGTATGCATCCAAGCTGTGTTAATAGATGTTCTTGTAACGAGAGGTCAGTGCTGAGAGCCCCTTCGAGAAATTGTTGATTATTGTCACTTGCTTGTGAGTCATAGTTTGATGAAAGGCGAGTTGCTGTGTAATCACTTCCATAGCTACTTTTGTCACTATAGTCGTCTATTATTGATCCTTTATTCGATTTTTCTGCAAGTCTTTCAATAGAGATGTTTCTTTCTCTTGGGATTTCAAGTGCAGGATTTTGTTCAATTTCATTTCGTATCTTTTGCTGCAATTCAAGATTGCTCATTGCTAAGACTTCAAATGTTTGAATGAGTTGAGGAGAGAGGGTGAGTTGTTGCTTTAGAGATTGTTGAAGGTGTAAAGACGTATTCATTATATCTCTCCGTTCGTAAAATCTTCACCAAAATAGAGTCTAATTGCTTCTGTGTTTGCAAGAAGTACTTCTTTTGATCCACTTGCAAGCAATTTTCCTTCGTGGATGATATATCCTTTATGAGTGATGGAGAGTGTATCTCGAACGTTATGATCGGTAATAAGGACGCCAATTCCTTTATGAGAGAGGGAGGAAATAAGTTTTTTAATTTCATAAACAGCTTTTGGATCTATTCCTGCAAAGGGTTCATCAAGGAGGAGGAATTTTGGGTTATTCGCAAGGGCTCGAGCTATTTCAGTTCTTCGTCTTTCCCCTCCGCTAAGGGTGTATCCATATTGATCTTTCACATCATAAATACCAAATTCATCAAGTAATTGCTTCACTAACTCTTTTTTCTCTTTTTTTGTAAGATCACTACGCGTATCAGCAACAAGGGCAATATTATCTTTAACAGATAATTTTCTAAATATTGAAGGTTCTTGTGGGAGGTAGGAGATTCCTCTTGTACTTCTTCTGTACATTGGAAGGTGTGTGACATCTTCCCCCTCTATTCGGATTTTTCCTCCATTTGCTTTAATGAAACCAACTATCATATAAAAAATAGTTGTTTTTCCTGCACCATTAGGTCCAAGGAGCCCTATTATCTCACCACTGTTCATATTGAAGGAGACATCATTTACTACAAACTTTTTTCCATAGCGTTTTTTGAGATGTTCTATATGTAGTCCGGGATATTGTTCGCTACTGTTCATTTATTGACCCACTGATATCGCCACTCATTGTTATTTCATTCGTTGAGAGATTTATTACAGTAATAGAAGAGTTGTAAGTATCACCATTATAGGAGGTAAATGCATCTCCTATAATACTGACTATTCCATTTTCTCTATCATATTCAATACTATTTCCTTTAAGTATCATAATCCCTTTTTCAGTATTTCTGTGAATAGATGCACTCACTTGTAAAATCATGTCTCCTGTAGCACTGTTATAATTGAGGTAAGCACCACTTGCGAGAAGTTCATTTTCATAATCATCAATCTCTACCCATCCATCGACGAGCAAGGTGTTTTGTTCTCTATCAAAGCTGATTTTGTTACTTCTGATTTCTATATTCTTTGCACTATCTTTAATTGTTACTTTATCAGTTCCTGTTAAGAACCGGGCATTAGGGCCAATGAGTTCGATAGTAGTGGCACTTAATGTAATGGCTCCAGACTGAACTTTAGCCCCTTGTGTTAAAGAGATAGCCTCTTTGCCCTCTATCATGACAGCTTTGGTGTAGCCACCTTTGAAACTAATTGGATCTGCTGCACTATATAGGGGGATAAGGGAGATGCATATTAATATGATTAGAGATAGATATAGCTTTTCTTTATTCATAATTAAGTACTCCCTCTTCTAGTTCAGAGAATTCAAAGAGAGTCTTTTTGAGATCTCCTTTAAATCCTCTTCCCTTTAGTATATCACCTTTTTTATTCGATAAGGTGATAACCTCATCATCTTTTCCTGTAACAATATTTTTATCACTATTGTAAGACATTGATTTTCCTTCAATGTTTAATTCATCGGGGTAGATGGTAATGGAGACAGAGTTGAGAAGTTCGATATCATTTGTGAGAGTATCTATCTGTGCTTCTCCAAATGAACCTTTTAACAGGACTTCTTTCTTGCTATTGTATTGAACAAAAGAGGCATTTGTAACAAATGTTTTATTGAGATCTTTATAGATCTCGATAATTTCTCCTTCAACAAAGAATGGATTATTATCTCCTCTAGAAACTTGATAGGTCGCTTGTTGCAATGCAATATCTGGATATATGGCATTCCTTATATCTGTAATTTCTCCATCATTTTCAACAGAACATGAGAATGAGAATAGAGAGATTATTAGTATAAGAGTGATCCATATAGTCTTCACATTATTTCCTTTATTTCATTACTTTTGTTATCTCTGGAGTATATTGAGAGGCTTTTATTTTACTAAATACTCCACTTAATGCAAATCCTGATGCCATTCCAACAATCCCAATGAGGATATGAACCACTTCAGCGGAAGTGGGGAACAATGCAATACCAAAATAATATCCAATAGGGAAAAGGATGAGTGGAACCATTAATGCAACAAATCCTGCAAATATTGTTTTCCCTGGTGGGAGATAGAGTTCTACAGTATCACCTTGTTTTAATGCGTATTCGTTTGAATTTCTTGCAACGAAGGTTTTTCCCTTTGTTGAACAAAGAGCCCCTGCGTGGCAACCTTCACATGCAGATGTACTGCAAGAAACTGTTATATGAGAATTATTCTTTATATTTACTACTTCTGCCATTTCATACATATTATTTCTCCTAATCCTTTTTCTCAGGACTTTCAATGGTATATTTAATTGTCTCAATCGATATAGCTTTAGAGTTTTCGTCGAGTTCAACAATAACTCCTTGAGCTTCTAATATACCCCAATTTTCCATACTTCGTGATGGAACTTGGGTAATAAATCTCGTAATTTCATTTTTTGCTTCAAATCCACCTACGCCACTTATACTACCACACATTCCGTTATCGGTAATCATTGCTGTTGAGAGTGCTAAAAGACGTGCATCACTTGTGAGAACTTTTGTGTGAGTCCCTATCATAGCTACAACTCTTCCATCAACATGAAATGCCATGGTGTTTTTCTCTGCAGTAGTGGAAGCATGATATTGCAAGAAAATAGCATCTGTTTCCCCTTTTAATTTCTCTATAAGGGAGTTAATGATGATAAATGGGTTTGAGACGCTTATTCGTGAAAATTCTGCTGTACCCAATAGGGTAATAAAAGCAAGTCGCTTGCCATTTATTTCAACTATTTTGTATCCTCTTCCAGGACTTGCATGGGGAAAGTTTGCGGGTCTTATTATCTTACTGTTCGTTGCAATTGATTCAACCATATCTTTTTTGAAATATGTTTTTTCCCCAGTAGTAATGAGATCAATGCCACTTTTTATTAATTGTATGGCATGAACATGTCCAATACCAAATCCATTTGTGGCACCTTCTGCATTCGCGACGGTAAAGTCAATGTGATATTGCTCTTTTATAGCCTTAAGGCCTTTTTTTATTACGTGTATTCCTGGTTTTCCAACTATTTCACCAAGAAATAATATTTTTGTATTCATAGCCTCTACTGTAGAGTTCTTTTCAACCTTTTTCAAGTTTCCTTGCTTCCTTTTTATTATTGACTTAGAATCATAGTATACGAATTAAGGAGGAGCAACGTGAAGCACAATGCTCTAGCTCATTTTTTTCAATATATAATGAGCAATTATTATATGGGACTACGAGGAATTCCTTCTCAAAAGGTTCACTCTATTAAAACAGATTATTTGCATCCTAAAGAGCTCCTAGAAAAAATGAGTGATAAAGAGAAGCTCACCCTTATTGCGGGAGTGAATGGTTTTTGTATTCCTCCTATTAATTCATTAGATCTTCCCCCTGTGTGGATGAGTGATGCCTCTAGTGGAGTGAGAGGAGTTGAGGCAGATGTTACTGCCTTTCCATCTGTTATAGCAATGGCAGCAACCTTTAATAAAGATCTTGTAAAAAAGGGGGCTGCGGTAATAGCTACTGAGTGTCGTGCTCTTGGGATTTCTATTCTTCTTGCCCCTGGAGTAAATATTGCTAGAGTCCCTACTAATGGAAGAAACTTCGAATACTTCGGAGAAGATCCATATCTTACAAAGATGATGGCCCTGTCT
>CAYZUR010000029.1:0-10902 GCA_964481535.1 uncultured Spirochaetaceae bacterium
ATTTATATATCTGTTGCCAGAAGCTTGATTACATAATACCTTCAAGGAAGAGACTCTATAGTAGAAATAATTAAAATATAAGGAAATACTATGGCAACTATTGAAGGATTAGTAACTGATAGAGATATTGAAGTAATGTATGTAGCAGCTCGAATTGCAACAGAGTCAAGGGCAGGTGGAAACCACCCGTTTGGTGCAATCCTTGCTGATAAAGATGGAAATATTTTATTAGAACAAGAAAATGAAGTAGTAACAGAACACAATGATTGTGGACATGCTGAAACAGCTCTCTTAATTAGAGCTTCAAAGAAGTATGAAAGAGACTTCTTAGCAGGCTGCACCCTTTATACCACAATAGAGCCATGTGCTATGTGCACTGGCGCTCTGTATTGGACAAATGTGGGGCGACTTGTCTATGCCTTAAGTGAAGAAGATTTATTGTCTCTCACAGGGAGTAATGAAGAAAACCCAACATTAGCTCTCCCTTCTCGACACGTAATCGACAAAGGACAAAAAAATATTATAGTTGTTGGACCCATTGATGATAAAGATTTATGTGACCGTATTGCAAAAGATCATCTTGGTTTTTGGGATTAACCCCTATTATGGATATTAATGCTCTACTCCCCCATGTCTTAAAAAAAGAAGTTATCGCTCATATAGATAATGATACCTTCTATATTCACAATAGAAAGGAATATCCTTTTACAGACGAATATGTAGCTTGTAAAAGCATCATAGAGATAGCAGATGCACTTAGATTGATGATCACTCAAGGGGGAGGAGTATTACAAGTTGCTTTAACAAGTATGCTCTTTATTGCAAAACAGATGGAACAACACAAAGCTGATTGTTCTATAGAAGAATTTATAAAACAAAGTTCCATCATCACTGAGGCAAGGAAGACTAATACTACAGCTAAGAGGGTAGTCGATCGGATTATCTCAATACTAGAGAAAGAGAATAATCATATCAAATCATCAACAATATATGAAAAGATAGGCAAAGCAGTAAAAGAAATAGAAGATGAATTTGACTCTCTCTATGACACCATGAGTGATATTGGAGCCTCTTTAATACAAGATGGGGATGGGATCTTTACCACCTGTTTTGCTGAACACACCTTTTTGTTGTCCGTTAAGAAAGCACAGCTTAGTGGGAAAAAGATCCATGTGTGGGTTCCTGAAACAAGGCCCTACCTGCAAGGGGCACATCTTACAGCTCCCTCTTTAGTAGAGATGGGAATAGAAACAACGCTCATGAGTGATGCAATGGCAGCTCACTACATTAGTGAAGGGCTCATTACTCGCTACATGAGTGCCCTAGATACATTATTGATGGATGGTAGTGGTATTAACAAAGTGGGATCGTTAAATAATGCAATTCTTTGTCACTATTATCATATTCCTTTTCATGTGTTCTCTATCTCTCCAGATGAATCTAAGAAAAGCTATAAAGATATTACTATGGAAGAGAGAGACCCAGGGGAATTATTAACATTTCAAGGAAAACAGATTACATCAATCGGTGTAAAAGGGATATATCCAGCATTTGATAGTATTCCAAACAATCTGATTACTGGAATAATCACCCCTAAGGGGTTATTAGCTCCAAGCGAAATAGCACATATATTTTTAACAAAGTAGGACATATAATGAACTCAGCAATTATTGGTGGAAGTGGTTTTCAAGGCTTAATCGACGAGATGAGTGAAATCATCAGCGTAGAAACTCAGTATGGGAGTGTGAACCTTTCTAAGAAAGTATATGGGGAAAATACAATTTACCTACTTCTTAGACACGAGAGGGGACACACAGTTCCGCCTCATCTCATTAATTATAGGGCGAATATTAGTGCATTAAAACAATTAGGAGTTACGAGCATTATTGCCCTTTATGGCGTTGGTTCTATTACTTCAATGGTATTACCAGGTAACCTTGGTCTCATCGATCAGTTTATTGATAACACAAGAAACCGAGTTTCAACCTTTTATGATACACCCAATGCTCCTTTTGAACACACTCCTATGGTATTTCCTTACTGTAATACACTGAGAATTAGAATTGCTAATAAAGCAAAAGAGATGAAAATCCCATTAAGTCTAAAAGGAACCTATATTACAACAGATGGGCCAAGACTTGAAACTCCAGCAGAAATAACGATGTATAGACGATGGGGCGCAGACTATGTAGGAATGACAGCCTCTACAGAGACTATATTAGCTAATGAAGCAAACATAGACTTTGCAGGACTTGTCTACTCAATGAATTGGGCAGCAGGATTAGACAATGAAGGAATAAGCTTCATAGAAGAAGATATTTCAACAAGAGCAACTACTGCCCTTGTGAAGTTAGCAAATGAGACATTGAAATAAAAACTCAGGTTTTGGCATGAGAATCCTTATTAAAAAAGGGCAGTCACAAACGCAGAATGTGCAACAGCCCTATTTAGGTAAAAATAATTTTATTAGCTAATTATTATATCCCACTTTTCTGAATTAACCCCTAGCTGTTTTTCTACTCTTGACCCCTCATGTTCTGGGGTTTTTTGGACTCCTGGAAACGCGTTTCCTTTGCTTTCAACTATGGTAAAATATGCTAATTATCTCCCATATATTTGGTACAACATTTTTTGTTATAAGGGTTTAAACCTTGAAAAAGTGGTTTTATGTGCTTGTGTTATAACCAGATAAGTAAGCTTCATACCAAAAAATTCTTATAGTAAATTATGTTCGGTTAATTTTAAAATTAAAGAGAAACCCAATGGCATCGAGATTAACAAGTTCTAGTAAAAGAGCACTCTATTAGTACAATAACAGACCAAAAGGAATGAGCGATTAAGCTTTTTGCAAAACCTATCGAATAAAAGAAGAAGATCTTACATGCTGGATCATTCTTGCAGGACTAGAGATATCAGAAATTGTAATAGCGGACAAAAAAATGTACCAAATAGCTACCCATTTTACATCGAATAATTCATTATTTACCAGGGTAAAAAAAATACTTGACATATAGTAAAAGTAATTTATAATGTCTTCAAGGAATAAATATAGTAATTACTATAATATGAATTTTCCTCTACAAAGGTAATTATGGATTATACTACTAGGCCCGTATGGGCAGAGATCGATCATGAATGTATCAGGCACAATTATAGGGAAATCCGTCGCTTCGTTAAATCAGGTACCGCCATACTCGGGATTGTCAAGGCAGATGCCTACGGCCATGGGGCTGTTGAGGTCTCCAAAACCCTTATTTCGGAAGGTATTGATAGACTGGCGGTGGTCATGCCCGAAGAGGCTATAGAACTGAGGGCCAATGGAATAAATATCCCTATTCATGTTACGGGGGAAATACTGCATCAACAGTATCCCCTTATTGAAATGCTCCAATTAACCCAGTCTGTAGGCAGGAGAGAAACCCTGCAGGGGCTCTCAGATTATGCCGAATTAAAAAAGACAGTAATACCTGTCCACCTTGTATGTGATACAGGAATGGGTCGTCTGGGTCCACTACCAGAAGAGACCGTCGAGTTCGTAAGGCATGCCTATCAATTAAAGGGTTTGAGGGTGGAAGGATTGATGACCCATCTGGCCAGGGGAGACGAGGCTGATGGCGAATACTCCCGATTCCAATGGAAAATATTCCAGGAAATAATAGAAATGTTGCGAAAGGAAGAGATCCCCATTCCCCTGCTCCATATCGCAAATAGCCCCGGACTATGCCTGTTTCCAGAGATGCACCTCGATATCGTGCGCCCTGGGATTATTCTCTATGGTATGCTTCCCTCATCAAGTTTTATCCCATCTCTCTCCCTAAAACCAGCTCTTACCTGGAAGGCAAAAATAGTAAATATTAAATCCCTGCCCGCCGAACATGGCGTGAGTTACAGCAGTGTCTATCACACGTTTCAGAGTGAGAAGATTGCTGTTGTGCCTCTGGGATATGAAGATGGCTATTTTAGAAGCTTATCTAATACCGGCGAGGTTCTGGTACATGGAAAGCGTGCCCCCGTACGCGGCCAGATGTGTATGGATCAATTCATGATTAGCGTTAGCCATATTCCCGATGTACAGGTGGGCGATGAAGTTGTCCTGCTGGGAAAGCAGGGCGAAGAAGAAATCACCGCCCATGAATTGGGATTAAAGGCTGGAACCCTAAATTACGATATTACTTGTTCGATTTCGAAGAGGGTTCCTCTAAGGCATATGAACTATTCAGATAGAGTAAGCACTAAAAACTACATTGAGGAATAATATGAATGACAGCATTTCTTTAAAAATTGCAGCGTTAAAGCCTGAAATTATCACCATGAGGCGTGATTTTCACAAACATCCGGAACTTGGATTCAAGGAGTTCCGCACACAAAAAATAGTAAACAAATATTTATCTGATTTAGGACTGGAAGTGTCCGAAATCGCCGGTACAGGAGTTGTTGCTCTTCTTAAGGGGGAAAACCCCGGAAAAACCCTTCTTCTGCGTTCCGATATGGATGCCATCCCGGTACAGGAACAGCACGACTATGAATATCGTTCCGAGAATGACCATGTCATGCATGCCTGTGGTCACGATGGTCATCTTTCCATGCTATTGGGAGCCGCCAAGGTACTTTCTGGACTGCGCTCCCAGTTAAATGGTTCTATTAAGTTTGTTTTCCAACCAAATGAGGAGATAGCTGGGGCCTATCTGATGATCGAAGAAGGTGTCATGAAGGATCCTAAGGTTGATGCTTCCCTGGGAATGCATCTTTGGTCCCAGACCGAAAGTGGCAAGATCGATATAGATGCAGGGCCCGTCATGGCAGCTAGTCACTATTTTAAACTTACAATCCACGGTCAGGGGGGACATGCCGGATTTGCTCATCAAGCCGTTGATCCCATCCTTGTAGCAACCAATATCGTCCAGTCCATTCAGGCCATTCAGACTAGAGAGATTGATGCACTGGACCCGGCTGTCATTATATTTACAGAAATCCATGCCGGAAACAACACCACTACGGTTGTACCCGAGAAGGTAGAAATGAAGGGGTCAATCCGATTCCTCTATAAGGGAGGGGAAGAGCTCCGAGAACGTTTTGAGAGGATTGTTAAACATACATGTGAGGCCCACCGAGTTTCCTACTCCCTCACTTTTGAAGTGGGAAATAATCTGCTAAGCAACGATGAAGAACTAACTGAGTTGGTCAGAGGCGTAGCCACTAGGATTTTTAACGGACCGGATGGAGTTTCCAGAGCAATTCATACTATGGCAGGGGAGGATTTTTCGGATTACACCGTCGATGCTCCCGGGGTGTTCATGTTTTTGGGCATTAGAAATACAGAGAAGGGGATTGTCTATCCCCACCACCATCCACTATTTGATATTGATGAAGATGTGCTACCCCTGGGAATAGAAATGTTTGTTCGAACAGCCTTGAGATACCTATCCTCGGATGAATCTTAGGCTTTAATTTAAGAAGGTTTTTAATATGCCGCTTAAGCGGTAAAAAATAAGGAGGATTTGTTATGGAAAAAGTTTTAAATGCAATCTATGCGATCTCGGGGTGGCTTTGGGGACCCCCTCTCATAATTCTATTAGGCTTTGGCGGAGTTTTTTTAACTATTAGATTGGGGTTTTTCCAGTTCAAGTATGCTGGGTATATCCTGAAATCAACCTTTGGGAAGGTAGGGAAAAAGAGTGAAGGTGAGGGTACCGTAAGTCCCCTGCAGTCTCTTACTGCTGCCTTAGCTTGTACCGTCGGTGCGGGTAACATTGTAGGAGTTCCTGCGGCCATCATGTTTGGTGGACCCGGGGCGATATTCTGGATGTGGATTATTGCCCTGCTGGGAATGGCGGCTAAATTTACCGAATCTACACTGGCTGTACACTACCGGGAGAAAAATGCCGAAGGTGAGTATGTGGGTGGCCCCATGTACTACATGACCAAAGGTCTGAACATGAAATGGCTTGGGATTTGGTTTGCCATAGCACTCATGCTTGAAGTTATTCCCAGTGTGATGATTCAGGGTAAGGCCGTCGCCGATTCGGTGCAACAAAGTTTCAATATTGCTCCATGGATCAGCGGTGTCGCTATCATGGTTATCGTAGGACTAGTCATTATTGGCGGAATTAAGCGAATTGGTCAGGTAACGGAAAAGGTTGTACCGCTGATGGCTTTGCTCTATGTGGGTGCGGCAATAATTATCCTCATCTTAAGCATCAACCAGCTTCCAGCCGTTTTAACCTTAATCTTCAAGTCTGCCTTTAAGCCCACAGCGGCCGTGGGAGGCTTCGGAGGAGCTGTCATCGCCCAGACTATTCGTTGGGGTGTTGCCCGTGGTGTCTATTCAAATGAAGCGGGTGTTGGTACCGCTCCTATCGCCCACGCAGCAGCAACTACAGATCATCCTGTTCGTCAGGGACTATGGGCAATGGTTGCTATCCTTATTGATACAATTATCGTCTGTACAGCCACAGCCTACGTGGTGCTTGCTTCCGGAGTCTGGACTGCAGAAGGTGCAGCCGACAGAGCTTCAGGACTTTCGGCCGAAGCCTTTGCAGTATTTTTGGGACCTGTGGGAGGAATTATTGTAACAATCTCTCTCATCTTTTTCGTAGTCTCAACTATCATCGTACTGGCATGGTACGGAGAAAAACAGGCTGAGTTTTTAATAGGCTTAAAGGGTGCCAAGGTTATGCGCTACATCTACGTAGTCGCAGTATTTTTTGGTTCCATTGGTGCTGTCCAGGCAATATGGGGTTTGGTAGATATCACATTAGCTTTAGCAGTAATTCCTAATATGATCGCCATTATACTGCTGAGCGGTAAGGTAAAAGAACTCAAAAAGGAATTTTTTAACACTCCAGGGAAATACTACCTGAAGGAAAAAGAAGAACTTAAAAAGGCTAAAAAATAAGATGCCAGAAAGCTCCTGATAATAGAAGAAAGTATTTATAATTGTTCGGGGACTGGGTAAAACCGGTCCCTGTTTTGTTTGTCTAGCATGGGCAATAACTAGGTGGTGAAAGTCTACAGTGGGTGCGGTACTGCTAAAGAAGCAGAACCACTAGCTGACAACAAGTGCAATCACGCGAGTGCTTGTGTGAAGGATTATCTTAGAAGTGAAGTTCTGTGAGAAGATTCTTCTAAGGTTTCATAGTAAAAACAGTTACTCCAAATCTTCTCTGATAATGATTACCCTCATCCAATGGAAACAAGACCATTTTGGAGGTACTTCATGAATCAAAAAGAGATTGGAACTGCGTCTTTTGATGAGTTGCTTACTTGGGTTCTATGATTTTTTTTAAAAAAATCGTACAAACAGTCAACACTGAAGAGTTCTCGTAATTGTTTGCACAAAAAAATATACATGCAATCTCATGGGATAGAGATTTATACGCTGGATAGGGATATGTAATTCAACATAAAAAATGCATTGACTTATTATCTGAGGAATATGAACTGGCATTGAACACTTTTGATGCAAAGTGGTATGAGTTTGGTAATAGAGAGGTTTCTGTAAAGAAAAAAACATTTACTGAGATATTTTCTCAAGGAGTGTATAGAGTTGGGCTTTTCCAACATACAGAAGTTACATGCTTCCCATGTAACTTTTATATGTCTGAGGGTGGGAAACAATGGCTAGTGAGCAACGGTAAGAAATTTTTTGAAGTTTCTAGCTGTCATTGGCAATGTCGTTTGATTGAACCGCCCAGTACCGAACGGTACGCCGTTGGTGTTGTGGAGGTTGGGGCTGTGAGGGTCCTGCCTCCCTGATTTCTCAGAAGAGGAGGAGAATCTCTAATCCTCTGTGATTACGTCTCTAAACAATTCGTCGTTAAGGACATCAAGCTTATCAAGGCGCCCCTGAAGTGTGTCCCAGTTTTTTTCGATATGGGCAAAAATCAGGATTTCTATTACTGCAGCCATTGACACAAGACTGTCCCAGCGGCTGTTAGAGGCTATTTTGCAGGGAAGAACGTGCGATGCGTATTGAGAGATGGGTGAGAGCCATTGGTCGGTTAAGAGTATAATCTTAGACCCTATCTTTGAAAATAATTTCGTAAAATCATAACTGTCTCTTTGATATCGACGGATATCAAAAACAAAGAGGACATCCCTCCGTGAAACATTCAATAAATAGGTTGCTCGCGATATGGGAGGCTCTACAATAAAAAAGACATTATCCCTTATGTTGCTTAAATGATAATAGAGATGGTAGGCTGTTGAGTAGGTGAGTCCCCCTGCTATGATGAAAATCTTTGATCCTGAATTCTGGATTATTTCGCTTATCTCAATAATTTCTGAACGGGAGAGTGAGGAAACGGTCTTTGTTATATTGTTGCTTAGCCTTCGCGCATGGAGGTCATAGGTATCCTCCTCCTCTTCCTTTGAGCTAACAATCTCCGAAGGTTGAACCATTGAGGGCCTTTGTATTCTTTCATTAATCTCGAATTTTAAAGCATTCTGGAAATCAGGATAGTGTTTGAATCCAATCTTACCGATGAAGCGCAAAATAGTTGGATCACTGACATTGGCCCTTTTCGAGAGTTTCGCCATGGTTTCCAGTCCAGCCATCGGGTATTGGGCTAAAAGAGAACGCGCCACACGTCGTTCGGCCGGGGACAGTGTATCCATTTCACCGGCTATTTTGCTGGCAATAGTCATTTGCCCTCCTTCATAGTTAAATAGAAACAAGCTGTATGGAAAGTCATTTTACCTAATATTACAATTATATATACATTTATTTTCTGAATCAACCCCACTTTTGGCAGTAATAATTGCGTAAATGTTAAATAATCAAACCCCAAACCTAGAAACCCGGTCCAACTAGGCTTTTCTCCATTTCAAGAAGGGTGGTTAGGCAGAATTTCCTTTTAATCCAAACCATTTTCTTCTTTGCTGGCATGACTATGGCCATTCCTGTCTGGATGGCTTTGCCAAGATACTTGGAATGGGTTTTAGGGGGCTGTCTTTGTTGCCTGCTTATATGCTCCTATCAAAAGCCCTATTTAAGTAAAGATAATTTTATTACCTAATCAGTATATCGAATAGTCTGCCAAATTTCATCATAGAGAGTGAGGTTCTGCCCTAGATCATTCTTTAATTCATAATTCACTAGATCTTTTTCATTATAGAAAGGAGTTTCACTTGTGTAGTTCATCGCTTCACTGTGGATAGAAGAGGGGAAATGGAAGCGGTCGAGGAACTCAGCATAGATTTCAGGTGTGTGGATAAAGTTAATAAACTTATGAGCTAAATCAACATGTTTAGCCCCTTTAGGAATCACCATTGAATCAAGATACATAGGACCACCGTTTGGTGGTAAGAAGAAATCAACATTATCCCATTTATCTTCTTCAAGTTCTTCAAATATCGCTTCAGCATACCCCTGAACGACATAGAACTCACTAGAAGAGAAACTTTTTGCAAACCCTTCAGCATCAAATTTTACTAAATTAGGTTTCCATTCTTTGTTTATCAATTCTTGTGCTTCTTTAAGCTCAACAGGATCAATACTATTTACAGAGTAGCCTAAGTGAGCAAGGGCTGCCCCTAATACTTCTCTCATATCATCGAGCATACTCATTCTGTTCTTTAGTTTCTTATTAGCAAATATTGACCAGTCTTTTGCATAGTTTTCTACCTTGCTCGTATTAACAGCAATTCCACTAGCTCCCATAAAGTATGGTACAGAGTAGTTCATATCAGGGTCGTATGTAGCTTTTTCTCTAGCAAGTGGGGAGATATACTGAATATTTGGTAGTTTAGTTTTATATAAAGGGAGGACAATCTTATCATTAATCATAATAGAAGTATAATCTTGTGATGGGAAGAATATATCATATCCATCTCCACCTGCTTTGAGTTTCGCAAACATATCTTCATTAGAGCCAAAGTAGTCGAGAACAACGTTCACATCAAATTCTTTTTCAAATTTTTCAATTACTCCCTCTGGTGTGTAATAGGTCCAGTTGTATAGGTAGAGAGTTTTTTCTGCTTTTTCTGTTGTTGTTTTATTACAACTAAGAGAGAAAAGTACCATTGTAATAATCATCACAAATAATACGAGATGTGCATTGTTTTTATGAAATTTTTTCATAAGATCCTCCAAAAGAGGGGATTTACACGCCCAGGATAACCATACGGCCATCTTTCTGGAACGCAATTAACAGGTTAGCTAGATGCAGCTATCGATTTTAAGAACCTTCTTAACCCAAATGCAAGAAGCATAATAGATAAGATTAATACAAAACTCAGGGCATTAATAACAGGAGAGACTCCGTAACGAATCATCGAGTACACATACAGCGGGAGGGTAGTTGAACCCGGGCCAGAGACAAAGAAGGTAATAACAAAGTCTTCTAAACTCATCGTGATAGACATTAATAATCCACTCATCACTCCAGGCATAATAGAAGGAATAATCACTTTCGTAAGAGTTTGTTTTTCACTTGCCCCTAAGTCTCGTGCAGCTTCAAGTATAGAGAAATCAAACTCATCAAGACGAGCAGAGACAAGTAAGAAGACAAAAGGGAGGTTGAACGTTGTATGAGCTACAAATATTGTAAACATTCCAAGGGGAATATTTACTGCAGTGAAGAAGATCAACATTGAAATACCAATAATCACCTCAGGAAGAACCATTGGAAGGAAACTAAGAGTTTGAATATAGGTTCTCCCCTTAAATGAATACCACTTGATACCAACAGCTGCAAGGGAGGCAAGAATTGTTGCTAAGAAAGAACTAGAGATAGCAATAATAATAGAATTTACAAATGCTCTCCATAATTCAGGTGAATCAAAGATAAGTTTTGCATACCACTTAAGAGAAAATCCACTCCAACTCATTCCTTTAGAAGCATTAAAAGAGTAGGTTACTACAACAAACAGCGGCATAAAGAGAAAAAGGATTACAAGAAC
>CAYZUR010000030.1:0-7918 GCA_964481535.1 uncultured Spirochaetaceae bacterium
GTTTCTCAGCAATTACAGCAAGATTTTCGTTATTCTCTAAAATGTCAGGAACCTCATAAACTGTTTCCTTCAGATGTTTTAAGTTTAGCTCTTTTAAGTTGCTATGTAGAATGGCATGAATTTTATTATGAAGAATATCGACCGCAGCTGGAATGCCAATAGTAAATGCTATTATTGGAATCTCTTTTTCGTCATTATAATCTTTAGATTGTAGAAAATCTTGTAAAAGCTTAAGGATGAGGTGTTCTAAATTTTTATCTTTTGTATCGAGTTCAACCTCTTGAACATTGATTAAACGACCTGCCATATCCATTTTAGCTATTTTTAAATTGGGAAGTTCAATTGAAAGACCAATAGATATTCCTAAATTTGCATTAATTTCTACTTGATGTGCTTGGCGACCATGCTTGGTAATAATTTTTTTTTCATTCAAATAGCCAAGTTGAATGAGTTGGTCTACAGAACGAGAGACAGCTGGAAGGCTCAATTTGAGTGCTTTTGAGATTTCATAGCGATATGTTGTTCTTAATTTCCTTACTAAATTTAGAATCAACGAAGTGTTAATAGTATTTTGAAGATTGGCGTTTACTGCAGTAGTAAGCTTTAACCGATCCATGGCTTTTCTCCTGAAGCAATTTTTTCTAAATAGTCCATCATGCAACTCACCACTGAAATCGGTGTGCCAGGGTAAAGGCCGTATGTGAGAATCAAACCTCCTGAGGGATCATACAGTTTTTGTAGGAGATAATGTAAATATTGTACTACTTTGTCTGGGTCTTCTTGTTGAGTGATAAATTGTCTATCAATATCGATGTCTAACGCTACTTTATGTTTTAAGTTTTGTTCAATCCATTCTATGGAATTAACGTTATCTTGGATATTAAGAACTCGTATAGGCAAGGTTAACAGGCTATCACTTACGTCTCTAATATCTCCGTCAGAATGCATATGGATAATTACTTCATTGTCTTTAGCTGGTGCCATTATCCTTTCGTATATGGGAAGGATATGCTTTTTAAACATGGTTGGTGAGAGCATTGGACCTTTTTGCATACCTAGATCTTCTGCGTATCCTAACCATTCAACATCTGCAATTTCGATAAATCTTTCTACTAATCCAAGATTGAATTCGAGAAGCATTTCTTCAAGGGCCTTAAGTTCTTTTGGTTCATCATAGAGAGTGAAAATTGCTTGCTCATACCCTAGAAGGTCAATCATTTTTAGAAAGGTGTGCCCATGACCAATTTCTCCTGATTGTAGACAAGAGAAAAATCCAATTGATCCTCCTGTTGGAGATTTACCTTTTTGCCAATTCACCGGGTACCAGTGAGTTGTGTGTTCTGGATTTGGTGGAATAAATGTGTAGATATCCTCTAGATTTTTTAGACTATGGCCGGTCACGCTTCCAATCAATCCACTCATTGTTGTTTCCCACACACAATCCCAAGGGTCACGCCATTTGACACCTTGAGTTGCAAAATCTGGATAGGGCACTTGTTTGTTTGGCTTACTATATAAAGGAAGGCCTTCGGGAAATAGTAAAGGATGGGCTAGGATGAGTTGACAGAGTAAATCTCTATCATAATAATCCCAGCATGATAAATTTATGTGGAAAATTACAGGTATAGAGGATGGATAATCATTATTAACGGCTTGTAGTAATGTTTTTTTATCCATAAAACCATCCTTGTATTTGTATAATCTTTTTTATATGTAATACTACGTTATATAAAAAACTTTAATTTATCATAGTATGACCTCTTTATAGCTGTCAAGGCCTAATTTAAGTTTAATAATTTAGTTGTTGACTTCAGAGAAATGGTGAAATACAATAAAAAAGTAATAATACATCGGCCATGGTTAACACTAAGTAAATCATGAAGTCTGATGTAAAAAACAGGAGGATTAACTATGAAGAAGGTATTTTTGATAGTAGCATTAGTGCTACTAATGACAACATCGGTAACTTTTGCAGCTGGTCAACAAGAGGCTGCTAAACCAAAAGTAACCGTTTTCTGGGCTTTGTATGATGGATTAACTGAAGAGTATCGAGTACGATTACAGGATGCTTTTATGGCTGAATATCCAGAGATCGAACTCGATATCGTGCCAATTCCATGGGATAACGTGTATGATAAACTCACCACGTCTCTCGCTGGAGGTAATGCACCTGAGTTGTCCATTATTGGTACTCGTTGGGCGCTGGAACTCCTCTCTTTAGACGCAATTGAACCTGTTGGTACTTATGTCAGTAAAGCAACATTGGATAATATCTTTGAAGGAACTAAAGAAGCATTTATTGATGGTAAACTTTTGGGTCTTCCTGTTGCAGCAGGCGCTAGAATTTTAACTATCAATAATGATCTTACTTCAAAGATCCCTCAGACAATGGAAGAGATGCGCCAAGAAGCTAAAAATGTGAAATCAAGAACCGGTAAATACGGAATAATCATGCCTGGTAAAAAGCATACCGAACTTACAGACTTTGGTTATTATCTTTATGCTGCAGGCGGAGATGTCTTCGAAACTAACCCAGATGGTAGCTATGGAAAATGTGTTATTAATGCTCCAGCTGGAGTAAAAGCACTTGAATTTATGGTGCAACTAGCTAAAGATAAAACAATCCCTGATGGATATTTATCACAAACTAGAATGGAAGCTCATCCTGTATTCTATTCAGGAGAAGCAGCTTATGTAATGATTGGAGCGTGGGTTGAATCTGCACTCGCACAAGCTGGAGCAACATTTGATGTGACTTACGCACAAATTCCTGGATTTGAAGGGTTCGAATCTACTCCATTAGTACAAACAGATTCGATTGCAATCTTCAAAGATGCAAAGAATAAAAAAGAAGCGGGCTTATTTATTGACTTCTTCTATCGTGATGAATGGAAAGCAGAATTTGATGAATTAATTGGGTTCCCACCTGTAACCATATCAGCTTCTAAACTTCCTCAGTTCCAGTCCCCATTATATCAAGCACTCAACAATGCTGCTGGCAATGCAAAAACATGGCCTTTAATTGAAGGATTTGCTGAAATGACTGATGTGATTTGGGATGGTATTTCGATGGCATTACTTGGACAAAAAACACCAAAGGCAGCTCTTGATGAAGCCGCTAGGTTAGTTGATAAAATCAAGGCTCAGTACTAATAATTTTGTAAATATGTATACCCGCAAAAGCCTTTTAGGCTTTGCGGGTTTTGCATATCATGTTTTTTTATTTTTTTGAGAGGAAGGCTGTACATGAAATTACTTTCAGCAAAACGGCAAAATGGAGAGACCGCTATAGCATATGCGTTACTTGCTCCTGCAGCCCTATTTATTGCAATATTTATGATATATCCCATTATCTATGTAGTGATGATGTCATTGTATAAAACTAATAAATTGGGTATTTTACAAAATTTTATATGGTTTGATAATTTTATACGATTAATGAAGGAAAAAGCGTTTTGGGAAGTAACCGCACGCTCTTTACTTTGGACCGTATTGGGTGTCACGTTAAAAACCGTATTTGGGATGATCATTGCTCTATGTTTGAATATAGAATTCAGTGGTCGAAAAATAGCACGTATGCTTTTTATTATTCCTTGGGCTTCATCAGTTCCTATTAGTGCAATGCTCTGGAAGTGGGTCTTTGATCATGAATTTGGTCTTCTAAATCATACTCTCAAAGTTTTTAGCATCACTCAAAATCCACCGGTGTGGCTAGGAACTCCTATATGGTCTTTTGTATCTTGCATGTGGGTTGATATCTGGATTGGAATACCATTTATGGCATTGGTTTTTTTAGCAGGGATGCAATCTGTTCCAAAAGAATTATATGAATCTGCAGAAGTTGATGGCGTAAATTCACTTGGAAAGTTTCTATACATCACGCTTCCTTCTATTAAGCAAGTTATTTTTATTGCAACTCTACTTTCGAGTTTATGGACTTTTAATGATTTTAATACAATTTATATTCTTACAAGGGGAGGTCCAGCTGGAGCGACAGACATCCTCATCACAGCTATCTATAAAAACGGATTTGAATGGTTACATTTTAGTGATTCAGCAGTGATGGCGGTAGTTACTTTCCTTATTTTAATGGCCCTCAGTGTCGTATATGCTCGAGTCTACTTCCGAGGGGGGGATGATACTTTATGAAAAAGCTAACTTATCGTAATAAATATAAGATTGTAGTCGTGTTACTGACAGTAGGGTTACTATTGTTTATGTTGTTTCCATTTTTTGTGATGCTCTCTACGATGTTTAAATCAGGTGTAGAGGTATACAAAAAACCTCCCTACTGGATACCTAAAGAGTTTCAGTTCAATAATTTTATCAAGGTTTGGACCGAGTATAATCTCTTAGGCTATTTCAAAAATAGTATCATTATTGGTCTAGGCACCACTTTCTTGAATACTATTATCATTATTCCTGCTGCATATTCAATTGCTAGATTTAGATTCAAAGGTCGGTCTGTGGCTCTGTATTCTCTATTAGCAATGCAGATGTTTAGTCCGGTAATTATTATTATCTCTTTATTTAAGATTTTTGTGAAATTACACTTACTAGATTCTCTTTTTGGACTTGTGTTAGCTAATACCGTGATTACGTTATCTTTTACTACATGGTTGATGTTTGGGTACTTCTCCTCTATTCCAACAGAAATAGAAGATGCAGCTCGAATTGATGGGTGTAATAGGATGGGAACTTTGATCCGCATCATGATTCCAATTGCAGCACCAGGGTTAGTAACAGCGATGATTTATACCTTTATTCAAGCGTGGAACGATTTTCTATTCCCACTTTCATTTATCAACGCACAAGACAAGATGCCTCTCACATTAGGTATTTATCAATTTGTGGGGCGTTGGTCAACTCAATGGGAGATGTTGAATGTTGCTGCTTTCTTAGCATTGATTCCTGTATTAATACTCTTCTTCTTGATTGAGAAACAACTTGTTTCAGGACTTGCTGGAGGAGCTGTGAAGGGATAATGAGAGATACATACTTTTTCTTACTATAATAAACAATATCAAAAACTAATTACGATAGATGGATATAAAATCTATCATGAACAGGAGTGTATGAAATGATAAAAGGAATTAACTATTGGGCTTTTCCAGCTAAGGAAGATGGCTCGTTATTAACAGGAGTTGAAGTACTTACTAAAGCAGTAGAGTTGGGGTTCGATGCTGTTGAATTCACTGTAGATGGGGCTGGGGCTATAACTCTAGAGACAACCCAAAAAGAGGCTGAAGTATTACGAAAAGAGGCTGATAAAAAAAACATACAGCTTAAAACCTTAGCGGCAGGTCTTGCTTGGGGAGCTTCTCCAACAAGCCCAGATCCTGCTATACGTGCAAAAGCAGTATCGAATGCTAAACAACAATTACAAATTGCTTCTTGGTTGGGATGTTCTACTATCCTCTATTTACCTGGTATGGTTTCAGCGTGTTTTGTGCCTGATTTTGAGCCTCAACCATATGACAAGGTGATTGAATGGGCAAAGGAATCTCTTCGTGCAATTCTTCCTTTAGCAAAAGAATTGAAGATTAAGATTGGGGTAGAAAATGTGTGGAATAGGTTTCTGTTGAGTCCTGTAGAAATGGCAGAATTTATTGATTCATTCAATTGTGAATATGTTGGGTCTTACTTTGATGTGGGGAATGTAATGCTGTACGGACACCCAGAACAATGGATTCGAATTCTTGATAAACGTATTTTTGCTGTACATATGAAAGATTTTAGAGTAGAAGTGGGCAATCTTAATGGGTTTGTAGATCTTTTAGCTGGGGATGTTAAATTCCCATCTGTAATGCAAGCTTTTAAAGACATTGGGTACAATGGAACTTTTACTGCTGAATATGTACCCGCAACCTTAGGTGCAGCTGAAAAAGCAGCGGCTTCATTAAAAATTATTGAAAAGATGTAAAAGGAGAAAACATTATGGTACGCGTTGCATTAGTAGGACTTGGATTTATGGGTAGGATGCATTTGAGTATTTATGGAAGTCTTGAAAATGTTCAAATTACAGCATTATGTGATTCAAGAGAAGAAAGTTTAGATTTAACAAAGTCTGGTGGTGGAAATATTGCGGTTGGAGAGATGAAAACTGATATTTCTAAAGCAACTTTGTATACTGATTATAAAAAAATGCTTGAAGAAGGAGGCTTTGATTATGTCGACCTCTGTGTTCAAACATCATTACATAAGGAATTCACTGTATTAGCTTTACATGCTGGGTATGATGTTTTCTGTGAGAAGCCTATGGCTCTCACTAAAGAAGAAGCTGATGAGATGATAAAAGCATCAAAAGATACGGGAAAGTTACTGACAGTTGGTCAATGCCTGCGATTTTGGCCAATGTATGTGAAAGTAAAAGAATTATTAGATTCTAATGAATATGGGAAAGTCATCAGTGCAGAATTCTCTCGCTATTCTCCTTCTCCTACATGGAGTGTAGATAATTGGATCATGAATGGAGATCTATCTGGTAATGCAGCTCTTGATTTACACATCCATGATGTAGATATTATTCATTTTTATTTTGGAGCACCAAAAGCCGTAACCTCTTCAGGAGTTCAAGCTTCAGGTGGTGGGTTTGGGCATATCTCTACTATATATGATTATCCAGACAAGACGGTAACTTCAGTTGGAAACTGGCTATGTAGTGATTCTTTTGGGCTAACTATGAGAGTTCTTATCGTTCTTGAAAAGGGTGTGATAAACTTAGATACATCACAACCAGAAGCTCTCGTTGTCTATACAGATGGTAACGGAAAGTTTACTCCTAAACTCGATAGTAAAGATGGGTATTATTATGAATTACAGTCCTTCATTGAAAATGTCGCTACAAGAAAAGCACCTGTAGTGGTGACTTCAGAGTCTGCAAGAGATTCTCTTGTTACTGTACTAGCTGAAATTACATCTGCAACGATAGGCAAGCAAGTTACACGCTAAATTGCTATAGTAATATTGTTCAAAAGTATTCCTAATTATACGTAGCTTTGATGAATTCATCAAAGCTACTATTGTATTGATAGATTAATTATTCAACGCTCTTTATTAGATTAGAAGAATAATAGAAGGGACTAGGGAGAATTAGTTTATCCCTTCGATACTCTTTGCGATCTTTTCAAACCTCTCAGCTATTGCATTAAATAACTCAATCGATAAACCAGATTCTTGCCATCCACTTACTGTATAGAGTTTTTCTCTTAGAGAGAGATTCTCTAAAGAGAGATGCAACTTTTTATCATTTACAAACATCTCATTATTTACATCTGTTGCTTTAAAAGAGAAAGCTGCGAGGTATGCCCTTGCAATATGATCATAAGGTTTACCTATCTTTTGTGCCTCTATGATAATCCCCATAAGACGATCATCATAGCGAAGTTTTCTCATCAAGTCTCTTCCCACTCGGTATACCGTATCTCCTAGTGCTTTGTTGGTGAAACGATGCAATAAATCATCAATATGTTCAATTAAATCTGTTTGAGTAAATACATCAGGATAGAGGGAGAGGAGCACTTCACTAGATTGCATCATAGCAAGGCGTACAAGAGAAGTTACTTTCTCATCTTCTAATACTTCAGCAATGAGTGGTTTTTCTGGATGTGCCATGTATCCTAGGTATGCACTTGTTGCATGTCCTAAATTATGGATGAACAGTTTTCTATCTACATATGAACCAATAGGAGTCACCGGGTGGAGGGCTTTTACCTCTGGAATTGATTGCAAAAACCCTTTCTCATCTACAATGAGTTCATTGTATGGCTCTGCAATAAGAGTCAAAGAATTATTCTTTTCTTGAATAGGAACCATCTTTCCAATACTTGTTTCTACGAGTCCTACATACGTATCTATTGGGAAGTCATCAGGAGGCTGACACTGGCTTCCTCCGCCTCTTCCTCGACTGGGCCCTTGG
>CAYZUR010000030.1:7928-10871 GCA_964481535.1 uncultured Spirochaetaceae bacterium
CACGGTGGATATTTTCAGCTAAGATGATATCAAGCGGTTCATCTGGTTTTATTGTATAGCGAGCAACGATAGAGGTGGCCAGAGACCTGGCTATATGAGGCCACACGCCACGTCCAACAGAGACTCCCATTAATCGCGCATTCACAATTGCTTCATTTACTTTATTTTGATCTTTCGCATCTATAGCAGAAACACGTGTTACATGGATATCTTGTACTGTGTCTCCACTTACCGCTTTTACAATATATTCACTCATTTTGTTTAAAGAGGTAATGAGATCTTTGTCAATGTCGATAAATTTCACGTTATAGCCACTGAGGGAAAATACTTGGCCAATAAAAGACCTCCCGATATTTCCCCCTCCCCATTGCACAAATAAAGGATTCATCACACTTCTCCTACTGATTCAAGATAGGCATTTACTATTGGTTGTAATAGCTTTGCTTTTTCCCCTTGTTCTTTTTCATGATATGTTCCCCCATTATAGGTACAGGTGAGTCCACCAGAAGATGCACCGTAGGCACAAAGGTCTTTCATGTTGATTAATGTATTATCTTTTTTTATGAGGTGTTTTGCCATTGCAACTAACACACCACCAACAAAATTATCACCACAGCCTGTTGTATCTTTTCTAAGAGAGGGCTCTTTTGCCATTAATTCATCCATATAGTGGCTCACTGGCATTGAGGTAAGGTCGCATTTACTAATGAGATTTCCACTTGAATAGACTAGCATGTCGATAGCCCCTCGAGTAATAATCAAAGCTCCTACACCATATGAAATGAGCGTGTGTGCAGCATCTTCTACATTATGCTTTCCACTTAGTCTAAGAGCTTCCTCTTCATCGGTAATAAGTAGATCAATGAGAGGGTAGGAGTCTTTCTCCCCTAAAGGCCAAGGAGTGGTAGGAGATTTCTTTTCATTTCTAAAATCATATACAGTCCCTACAACAGTGATGCTTTTCGCCTCTTTTGCTTTTTGTAATACAAGGTGAAGTCCATCATGTAGGCGTGGTACTAAGGCAGTCCCTCCTAACAAGATGATATCTGATTCATAAAAGGAAGGGGGGAGGTCTTCTGGTCCAAAATAGCCTGCAGCTCCCACTGTGTTGATAAAACTTCTCTCCCCCTTGCCATTACGTTGAAGAGGATCATCAAACACATCAGTAGTTGCAGTTCGTTGATTCTCTATTTTCTTTAATTCATATCGTAAAGGAGTTGCCTTTAGTGCAGAATAGATAGTCTGTGCCTCTTCATCTTTTCCAACAGCTCCATGAAAGGAAACTTCAACACCCTCTTTACTAAGTATTTGAGAGGCATGAACAAGGGCTACAACAGATGGACCCCCTAAATTTACTACATCGGGGTCTCTACCCTTCGTAAGGGTTTGTAAGATATCTTTATAGGGTTTTTGTAAAAACACTTCCATATCTTCACTAAAGACAAGCCCACCTTCAATTAATCCACCATCACCTTTATTCACACTCATCACATCCACGAAAGATTGATCGGTATATGATGAATTCATATAAATAGAATCAATCAAGCAGCATCCCGCACCACTAATACGCATAATTACTTCTCCTCTTGTCAAGTAGTATAAGCTGAAATTAACTTTCCTTAAAGAGGAATGTAATATGATTTAGGTGATAACGTTGATAATTTGCCTTGAGAATATCCCTGATTAGCTCATGAAATCCTCTTTACTCAAAATTGTTGACCATAAAATTGCTTGATTTTTGTCAACTATACTGGTATTATTACGCATTCAAACATGAGGAGCCATAATAATGGATAATGTTCGACAGAAAACATCGATGCAAGATATAGCAGATGCCTTGAATATATCGAAAAATGCGGTATCCCTTGCTTTGAATAACAAGTCTGGTATTAGTGAGACATTGAGAAATAAAGTAGTTCAAACTGCTATCTTAATGAATTATGGTGGGTACGGAAAACTTGGAAATTCTTCTGGGAATAATCTCGTCGCTATTTGCGTTCCCAGTGCTATTAGTGGGTTCTCACAATTTTATTCATCTGTCTATTGGGCAATTGAGAAAGAGCTTAGTGCTCACGGGTATCGATCTCTCCTGACAAGTATTACACAGGAGATGGAGCATAATCTGAGTTTTCCAGAGGTCTTACATGAGCAGGGATTAAAAGGAGTTATCGTTGTTGGGGTTATTTCTAAAGAATATATACTCAAAATGGTGAATTCTTTTAATAATTTTGTGCAAGTCGATAACTACTATATGGATCTTGCTATTAATTCAGTTGCCACAGCAAATGTGGAGGGGGGCTATGAAGCCACCAAGTTTCTTGTCGAACAGGGGGCTGAACGAATTGGCTTTGTTGGCGATATCCATGCATATAACTCATACAAAGACCGTTATAGGGGGTATGAGTTAGCTTTATCTGATGTCTTAATTCCTAAAATTCCTTCGAGATTTTTTACCGATAGTGCATTGTTTTCCCCCACTCTCCAATTAGATATCTTGATGGAAAAGATGAAAGAAGAGCAACTTGATGCTATTTTTTGCGCTTCAGATCGTATTGCTATTCAACTCATTGGTATGATGCATAAAAATGGACTACAGATTCCACAAGATATTTCAATTATAGGTTTTGATGATACAGAAAACTCTGATATCGTGAATCCTCCTCTTACCACTATGCGTGTCCCTCGCACAGAGTTAGGACATGTTGCGGCAACACTTTTGATAGAGAAGATAGCAAGTAAAAGAAAGCCTCCTTCAGCTATTTCTATTTACCCAAAGCTTATTCAACGTAAGTCTGTGTTGATGAAACATCTCTGAAATTATGCTTTTTTGACATGAGACAATTATTTTGTAAAGTACTCCAAATAAATGATTATATATTTTTATTATAGAGCTAATTTCAAAATGCTGAATTGTATTTATAAATATGCAAGAATTACTGTATG
>CAYZUR010000031.1:0-10748 GCA_964481535.1 uncultured Spirochaetaceae bacterium
CGCAAAAAGCTGGACTTCAAATGATGACGGCGATCAATACACATTCACCCTTCGTGATGCTGTATGGTCAGACGGTGTAAAAATCACTGCTCAAACTGTTGTAGATTCATGGCTAAGAGAACTTAACCCAGAAACAGCAAGCCCTTACGCTTGGTTCCCTGGAATGTTCCTCAAAGGCGCTGATGCTTATAACTCTGGAAAAACTGGCCCAGAAGCTGTTGGAATCCGTGCTCTTGATGAGAAAACCTTCCAAATGGATCTCTTAGGACCACTTCCTTACGCTATTGGAGCATTAGCTCACTATTCGTTTGCAGTTGTGCCACTTCATGCTATTGAAAAATATGGTTCTGAATGGACACTTCCTAAAAACTTTGTAGGTAACGGACCTTACGTTCTTAGTGAATGGGTTCCTCAGTCCTACATTAGTGCTGTTCCAAACCCAAGATATTGGGATAAAGAAGTTGTTCAACTTGATGAAGTTATCTTCTATGCACTTGATGATAACAACACAGCATACAACATGTACTTAAATGATGAAGTTGATTGGGTAACAACAGTTCCTCTCGATCAGATTGAAGCCGCTGCCTTACGCCGTGATTACCACAGAGCACCACAACTTGCATCATACTATTATGTATTCCAAGTTGAAAAAGCTCCATTTGATGACGTAAGAGTAAGAAAAGCACTTTCTCTCTCTGTAGACCGACAAGCATTAGTTGACAACGTAACCCGTGGTGGACAAATCCCAGCTTGGGGTATTGTTCCTGAAATGGCTGGGTATCCTTCTCTCGGTGAACCTACCTATGATATTACAGCTGCTCGTAAATTATTAGCAGAAGCTGGATATCCTAATGGTGTTGGTTTCCCAAAAACAACTATCCTTTATAACACTTCAGAAAGCCACAAAGCTATTGCTGAGTTCCTACAACAAGAATGGAAAAAAGCTTTAGGTGTTACTATTGAACTTGAAAACCAAGAATGGGCAACATACCTTTCAAACAGAAACCAAGGTAACTTCCAAGTTGCTCGAGCTGGATGGGTAGGAGATTATCAAGATCCTAACACATTCCTCGACATGTTTGTTACAGGTACTGCAATGAACGGTGGAAAATATTCTAACCCTGACAATTATGACCTCTATATCAATGAAGCGACTACTATGAGTGGTTCAGACCGTATGGAAATCTTACTAATGGCTGAAGATACAATGATCAACCAAGATCAAGCTATTATGCCATTGTATTACTATACAACGAACAACATGATTGACACTTCAATATGGGGCGGCTGGTATCCTAACACAATGGATTACCATCCACTCAAAGATGTCTATTTGAAATAGGTTACTATAATTACCTAATTCGGCCCTCGATTAACTTCGAGGGCTTTTTCTTGCCTTGATGAGTATGATATAGTTATGTGTATGGACATTACCCTAAATAAAGCGAAAATAGAAGGAAGCATTACCGTGCCTTCTTCGAAGAGTCAAACAATTAGAGCATTATTGATTGCAACCTTTGCTCACTCTGTATCAATCATACATAATCCTCTTATCTCCTCCGACACAATGAGTTGTATAAAAGCCTGTAGAGCACTTGGAGCTATAATAGAAGAACATCCTGACTACTTGAGAATTGTTGCTCCTACTCAATTCCCAGCGTCGGTATCAATAGATTGTGGCAATTCTGGTACCACTCTCTATCTATTATGTGCAATGGTTGCTTCTAAAGAGATTACCGCTACCTTTTATGGAGATGAGCAGTTAAACAGTCGCCCTATTCAACCACTTCTTGAAGCTCTCGCAGACTTAGGGGTAGAGGTTTCATATCCAAATCACAATAGCAAAGAATGGTATCCCCCTTTCACTCTCTCAGGACCAATAATTGGGGGAGGAGTAAACATTACATGCAACACAAGTCAACATTTATCAGCACTACTTCTTAGTGGTGTAATGGCTCAAGAGAGTATAGATATCTCAGTTGAACTATTAAATGAAAAACCCTATGTAGAGATGACCCTCGATTGGTTAAAACAGCAGAAGCTCATTGTTAAACATAATACAAGCCTCACCAACTTCTTTATTCCTGGAAAACAAACATACAATCCTATAGATGTTTCTATCTCAGGAGATTTTTCTTCTGCTTCATTTTTCTTTGGTGCTGCAGCTGTAGCAAAAGGGACAATAGAGGTTCATGGGCTAAATAAAGAAGATAAGCAGGGAGATAAAGAGATTCTCTCTATATTAGAAAAAATGGGATGTACTGTTATCTGGCATGAGGATACTGTTGTGGTATCATTAGCTGAAAATGAAGAATTAATTGCAGGCACATTTGATCTAAATGCAATCCCTGATGCCCTCCCTATTTTAGCTGTTGTTGCCTCTTTTGCCAAAGGAACTACTACACTTATGAACGTACCCCAGGCTCGTATTAAAGAGACTGATAGAATCGCGTGCATGAAGAATAATTTAGAAGCAATAGGGGTGAAAGTCGAAGATACTATCGACTCTATTATTATTCATGGACAACACACAGTAAAAGGTGGAGTGGTCGATAGCTTTAAAGATCACCGAATTATTATGGCAATGGCAATAGCTTCCCTTAATACTGAAAGCCCAATTACTATTTATGGAATTGATGCTGTAGAAGTAACATTTCCAACATTTTTCACATTACTTGAAAGAATAAAACAGGAGAACTAATAATGTACGATTTACGTAGTGATACCATCACATTACCAACAAGACAGATGCGAAATGCAATGGCCGAGGCAGAAGTCGGAGATGATGTATATCATGAAGATGCAAGTATAAATAGATTAGAGAAAATGGCAAGTGAGATGATAGGTAAAGAAGATGCTATCTTTGTTCCAAGTGGATCTATGGGAAACCTCGTCACCCTTTATATTAATGGAGGGAGGGGAAAAGAAGTCCTTTGTGACATCAACTCGCACATTATTCAACATGAAGTGGGTTCCATAGCAAGCATTGCAGGAACCTTAAGTATAGGAGTTCCCACCACCAAAGGAATTCTTACAGCTGCCATGTTAGAACCTCTTATTAAAGAGAAATCATACGATTTAGCACAAACAGTTCTTATTGAAGTTGAAAATACTATTGGTGGAATCTGTTACCCTTATGCTAATTTAGTTGAAATAAAAGCATTAGCAGAGAAACATAATATGCTCGTACACACTGATGGTGCACGTTTTTTCAATGCAGTCGTTGCAACAAACACGGATCCTGTTGAATTAGCAGATCAAACTGACACACTCACCTTCTGTATCTCTAAAGGACTCGGAGCCCCAGTAGGATCTTTACTCTGTGGAAGTTCCCCCTTTATTGAAGAAGCACGAGCAATAAGAAAGATGCTAGGTGGAGGGATGAGACAAGCAGGCATTCTTGCAGCTGCTGGAATCTATGCCCTTACCAATAATATTACCCGGTTAAAAGATGACCACAATAGGGCAACTCAAATTGCTAAAGCTTTAGAACAAACAGATTGGGCTTTGTTTGACATAGCAGATGTACAAACGAACATTATCTTCTTTGCAGTACATGGAGTAAGTGGTAAAAGAGTAGAAAAAGTAATGAGAAATCACAACATTGCCTGTTTCGGAGGAAATGAGACGGTGAGACTCGTTACAAATCTTAATAACACACAACAAGACATTGATGAAGTATGTAAAGAGATTGCTAGAATAGATAAAAAGGAGTTCTTTGCATGAAAAGTGGAATCTTTTATTTCTCAGGAGCAGGGAATTCTAAAGCTGTAGCACAAGAAATAGCGAAAAGTTTAGACGTTGCTATATGCAAAAAGATGGGAGAAACAACTGTAGAAGACCTTAAAGAATTAGATCAAATAGGACTTATCTTCCCAGTCTATTACTTTGCTCCACCAACGCTACTTATCTCCTTTATACGCGATATCCTAGGAAAAGAAATTCATGATCTTGATTACCTTTTTGTGATCATGACTCATGGAGGAATGAGTGCATACGGCCCATCTATTACTGAACGCCTCATCGAAGAATCTGGATATGTTGCATCCTACACAGAAACCATCAAAATGATAGATACCTATGTTCCCATCACAAAAGTGCCCTCTAAAGAAAAACAAGATATCGTATCAAAATTAGCATTTGAACACGTTCAAAAAATAATAGAAGATATTAAAAACCAAGAAATTAACGTTAAAACGAGATTACCACTCAGTAATAGTGCCCTCCAACTATTTAAAAGGATAAGTGAATGGCGCTACAATTATGATAAGAAATTTGTAGTTGATTCCCGTTGTACATCCTGCGGAGTATGTGTTGAAAAATGCCCCGTAGATAATATTATCCTTAGTGGAAAAGGTATTGAATACCTCCACAACTGTGAACAATGTTTTGCTTGCTACCACCACTGCCCAACTCATGCAATTACATTAAAGAAAAAACCTCTGATGGGGTACACATACTATAAAGGACCCAAATATTTTACAAAAAGGGAAACGAAGTAATGAGCCAATTTGATAAGAAGATTGAGAGAAAGGGTACCGCCTCAGTAAAGTACAGTGAAAAAGTTATTCGCTCTTTTGCAAATAATGAAAAAGCTGCCCCTTTTTGGGTAGCTGATATGGACTTTTCATCTCCTAAAGCAGTACTCGATGCACTTCAACAAGAAATTGATAACAGCATTTTAGGATACCCCTATATTAAAGGTGTTGTAGAAAGTTTCATCTCATTTGCTCAAAAAAGACATAATATCACAATTGATCCATCCCTCGTTGCTATTGCTCCAGGAATGCTTGCATCCATTGCTACTCTTGTAGAATTGCACTCAAAGGAGGGAGAAGGGATTATTCTCCCCTTCCCTTCCTACCACCCTTTTGTAGATATCATCGAAAATCTTAATAGAAAACTCCTTTCTTGGCCTTTTAGTTATGATGATAAGACACACACGTTTTCATTAGATTTTCCTCTGTTAGAAAAATTAACTAAAGAGAATCATCCTCCTATACTTCTGTTTTGCTCACCTCACAACCCAACAGGAATTATCTTTACTCAAGAAGAATTAGAAAAAGTAGCAGAAATAGCTAAAAAAACAGAGATGTTTGTTATTAGTGATGAAATTCATGCTGACCTCTCGTTTGATAGAGTGAAACATACTCCTTTCTCATCTTTAGCTGCTTCTTATGGCACCCTGTGTGCAACATGTATGGCTCCTTCAAAAACATTTAATATTGCAGGAGAGCATTTCTCTGTTGTAATCTTTAATGAGAAAGAGATAAAAACCACATTTACTAACCGACTTAAAGCCCTTCAACTCTCTCCTGATGTCTTAGCAACGGTAGCATCAAAAGCTGCCTATGATGGGGGATATGATTGGTTAATGTCACTCATTGAGTACTTGAAGGAAAATATTAGAATAATAGAAGAAACCTTAGCAATGTATACATCATCCATTGTCTTTATTCAGCCTCAAGCCTCCTTTATTGGATTTTTTGATTGTAACCACCTCTATAAAGCTGTATTAAAAGATTCACAGCAGCGTCCCAAACTCTACGCAGCACGGGGAGATGGTGGACTACTATCGAGATTCTTTGGTCAAGAAGCAGGTATTGCTATGAATGACGGCTCGTGGTTTGGACCTGATTATGCTGGATTTGTGAGATTTAATTATGCAGCTCCTAAAGAGGAAGTAAGAAATGCAATAATAAAAATATGTGAAGCTGAAAAAATACTACTAGAGAGAGGATGAGTTACACCCATCTCTCACTATTTTCTTGTCTGACATAACAAAGAACTGCTTTTACTTCCTTCTGATAAATCATCTTCATAGCACTCTTGTACACATCAAGTTGTATTTTGTGTAAAAGTGGATCTATTATTTTATCTGTTTTAAAATCAACAATAAGAAGATAATCTTTATATTCTAATAAAAGATCAATGATTCCATTTACCGCAATAGTCTCCCCATTATGAACAACTCGAGCAATAAAGGGAACTTCACTCTCCATTTTTTGGAGTTCAGGAGTGATTAGATTGTGGTAAAATTGAGATGAAAAGAAGATAGTACTCATCGTATATATATCTTGAATCATAAGCGTCTTTTCACTATCTAACAGCGAGATGGAAGCAAGGGAAGAAGGGATTAAGGAAGTAATAACTTCTTTGGTTATCAAATTCTCATCATACGTAAATGAATCACGCAGGTGATTAATTCCATATTCAAACACCCCGTGTGTCCACGTGCCAAACATAGTATAGATGTTGTATTTCTCTAATATCTCATCACTTTTATAAGAGGTGAGGATATCGAGTGGATTAATCTTTTTATCACCATCTGCAACTGCCTCTTGTATTGATGTGACACCCATCACTCTTTGTGGGTAGATGATCTCAGGTTCACTCTTGTGATACCAAACTTCTTTCGATTGAGCATTTTGGATAATCGTTTTTCGCGATATTGTCTCTTGGTTATCTCTTTCAACTCTTGCTACTGTTTCCTCTGTGAGAGAATACTGTCGGTCACCTTCAATCAGAGCCTCTTGAGAATTGTAATAGACCATAGATAAAAAGTTTTTTTCTATGTATGAGTCTTTAAGATTTCTATTGTTATCATATGAAGTGATTAAGAGATGGAATTCACTTCTCGTACAAGCAACGTAGAGTAATCGCTTTAACTCAGCACTCTCACTCTTCTCTAAAGATCTTTTTTCAAGTTCAAAGACAATATTTTTATATGTATTATTTTCTCTCATATGACGAGGAATCACAATTATATTCTCTTCATGTTCATGATAGAACACTTCTGGAGTTTTCATCACTCTAGCACTCCCACCAGCATTAGCAATAATTACAATAGGAAATTCTAATCCTTTACTTTTATGTATAGTCATAATATTAACGCCAGATTGAGAATGAGAAAGAATTTCTAACTCTCCCATCGCTTCACTCTTTCCAAGACGAGGCCGAATAAAATCTAAAAAGGTAAGGAGATTTCCTCCCTTTCTCTCGATATCAAAAGCAAGTTCTATGATGTATTCGAAGTGCTCTAAGTAGACACTGTAGGAAGGAGAAGAGAGGAGATGATTGCGATACCCACCGCGATACCAGATGTGGGTCAATAGTGATGAGATAGTACTCGTAGAACTCATTTGAACAAGTTCTGTATACAACGCTTTCACTTTTTCATATTTCTCTTTTTCACCAGAAATAGGAATTTCTATTTCACCAAATATCTGGTTTTCTTCTCGTCCTCTTATTAAAACATCAATAACATGATTATCATCAAGATTACAAAAACCAGAACGTAGGAGCGATGCATAAGAGACTACGTCATCAGGATACATAATGAGCTGCAACATGATATAGATGTCATTGAGGGGAGCTTCAAGAAAGAGAGATTTCACAGAGGAGAGGATGTATGGGATATGAGCTTTTCGTAACTCCTTCTCATAATACATTTGGGGACTTGTTGTCCTTAATAAAATAGCAATATCGTTATAAGATGGTTTTTTGATTTCTCCGTTTACTTCAATAAGATATTCATCCCCCTCAATCATTTCTTTAATTCTTTGTGCTATGAAGATTGCCTCTTGTTCAAATCCAACAGGAGCCTCTTCTCCATCGAGACTTATTGCATCTGCCTCATCTTTATCTTGGTAAGGAATAATAGCTAATGAAGCTTTTGGGGTAATCATTTCATGTTTTTTTACTGGTTCAAGTGGGGTAAAAGAGGCTTCGAAGTCCTCAATTGCCCCTTTAAAGACTTGTTTGAACAAGGAGTTAAATACCCCAATAAGATGCTCTTGTGAGCGGTAATTCTTTTTTAAAGATATAAGACGCCCACCAGAAGAGACAATTTGTTCATAAAGTCGTTTAAAAACTCGTACATCAGCTCCACGAAAACGATAAATAGATTGTTTTTCATCTCCTACAAAGAACAATTTATCTTTGACAAGGGATGTTGATGGTACACTCATCCCCTTTTCTATAGGAGCATTAGTAGAAAGAAGGTAGAGAATCTCCTTTTGCAATGGGTTTGTATCTTGAAATTCATCAACCATGATATAACGAAATGATGAGGCAAAACTTTTTCGAACCTCTTCATTTTCTGATAAAATGATGTGTGCCATATGAGCTATATCATTATACGTGAGCAATTGGCTCTCTCTTTTTCTTTCAATATAGATATCATGAAAATATGAGAAAACTTCATAAACTTCTTGTAGGGTCTCTTTTTGATTCACTGATTGCATAATTGAAATATATATTGGTAACAAGGTTCTACAATCGACTATATCTTCGTTATACTCGGCAACCCCCTCCTCTTTTACACTACTTTTCTTTATTTTTATGCTCTCAAGCTCTTCAAGATTGTGTAAAATGCTATCTTGATCTTCTAAGAGCTGTTTTAATCGAATGAGTAATTCTTTATTACTTACATATACTTTTCCCCTTCCTTCTGCAGTTATTAGATCAAACACAATTTCACGTAATCCAAGATATGCATCTTCTTTTTTTCCTTCTAGATAGTGTTGCACGAGAGAAGTTAAGAATTGAGGGTCAAATTCATCTCCAATATAAAAATGTTGAATTGCTAAAGAAACAAACACCTCATTAATAAGTGTTTCAGGATCATAGGCTACGGAGAGAAATTTCATTCCAGGAGAATCTTTCATCTTTTCAATAGTTTGATGAGCACAAAGTGATGCAATTTCAATAGAGGCATCATTATCGAGCATAAAATCTGGGGAGAGCCCAAAGCGTTTCATATCAGAAAGAACCACACGATAACAAAAGCTATCAATGGTGCTAATAGTAGAAGAGGCAAACTTTTCCAACTGCTCTTTCATATACTCATCATTACCATGAGAAACAAAGAGCGTATAGATTCGTTCATACATCTGAGCAGCGGCTGCTTTTGTGAAAGTGAGTGTTAATATTTGATCTACTTCAGCTTTCCCTGTTGCAACAAGTCGAAAAAAACGATAAGTAAGAACACTTGTTTTTCCAGACCCTGCTCCTGCTGTTACTACACAGTTTTCATCACAAAATATTGCATCTTTTTGCTCAGCATTAAAAAAGTGCATGACCTGTTTTATCTCATCGAGTGTCATCATGGTAATGAATATCTCCTTCTACATAGCTGTCGATAATCACAAAACTCACACGATAAGGCAGAAGGAGTAGCTCCTAGGTTTCCGCTTTTTATTTTCTCAACCATCTTCTCTATCGCATTTTCACTTAAGAGCTTGAGATGCTCTACTAATTCACTATCATGGTTCCAAATCTCTACATACTTGCCATCTTTAATGTTATAGTAGGAAGCTATGTCAACTTGGTTGAAGTCAGTTGAGGTGCTCTTTTCTATTAGCATAGAATAGAGGGGAAGTTGGTAAGAAGGAATTGAATCACTTGTAAGATTAAACCCCCTTTTTGAGGGAGTTGAAGATTTTTTGTAATCAATAATTACAACATCACCTTCAACTGTAATTACTCTGTCTATTCTTCCCTCTAGATGAAATCCTAATTCACCATCATCGTATGAAAGGGCAAGTTCTGAGGCTAATGTTTGATTGCCATTATAGAGGGAAATCTCTTTATCAATAATAGAGAACAGAGGTGTAAAATAATGACTATTAATATATTGAACAATAAAATAATTACTACTACCCCATCTCTTAAGCATTTTATCAACTGATTCGTTCATCACATCTTGTAATAGAGAGGACATTTCATCTCTATTTTTCTCATCAAATGTGGTAAATGTATCTTTTACTCTTTCAAAAAATTGAGCAAGTATTGCATGCTGAATACTCCCTATCTCTCCATGGTCGAGAATTAATTCATCATATTCTTTCGCTCTAAGCTTAAATACTTTGCTAGATATATATTTAAATGGGCAGCTTTCAAACGCTTCTATTGAAGAACTTGAAAGGGGGATAAGATTGTCACCATTTTTAACATAATCAAACACATTCAGACTAATTCCACTACGAGATAAATCAATATGTTTCTCTTTGAAGAAGGTAGAAGAAGCATACGTATATCCTTCTTTCATCTGAGTGCTAAAGAGCACCCCTGGTGGGGTATATTCCTCTTGCCATGCTTTTTCTTCTAAGAGTAAAAGAGTAAGGGGAAGATGTTCAGCTTTTTGTAATAATGAGTGTCTTACAAAGAAGGAAGGGGGAAGATTTGTTGTATTCACAAATCCAGAAGGAGAATAAGAATAGATGATATTATCACCCGAGATCATATAGTAATCTAATATGTGTTCTCCCTCTTCTAGAAGAGCAAAAGAGGGCACTAAGGGGGCAGATGAAATAGTTGAATCAACGACAGAGGAGCTACAGTTAATAAAGAAATGGTACTGTGGTGCAACGGCCACACCATGGGTCCAGTCATATACTCGTATTCCTATATCTTTCCCTGTTGGGTTAAATTTCTTTGATTTCAATAGCGTAATAAAAAATGAGTATAACGAGGAGTTAATCTCTAGCTTACAGACTTCTAGCTGATGAGAAAGAGATCTCAATTGTTCTAGACAAAAGGTATATGCTTGAGTCTCCTCTTTTTGAACAAGGGATGAGGAATCAAATGCAAAAGCTCCCTCTTTAAAATAGTTTTTCTGAATCATTAATAAAAATTGAGCTATTTTGTTACCACTACGGCTAGTGACCATACTGCTTATAGTTTGAAAAAGACGATGAGCATAATTAAAGAGGTTTTTATCATCTTTATAAAAAGTATTTAATTTC
>CAYZUR010000032.1:0-10720 GCA_964481535.1 uncultured Spirochaetaceae bacterium
GAAATCGCTGGAACAGAGTGGTTAAAAGATGGAAGAGTTCCTCTTCATACCCTCAGAAGTGACATCGATTATGGATTCGCTCAAGCAAATACAACCTTTGGTATTATTGGTGTGAAAGTATGGGTGTATAATGGTGAGATACTCGATAAATCTAATAAAAACGATGCTGGACTTCTCGTGCGTAAAAGTGCGCGCGAAAAAGCTCAGAACGTTGATAATAGGAGTTAGTAGAATATGCTGAGTCCAAAAAGAGTTAAATACAGGAAACGACAAAGAGGTAAGAGAGACGGTGTTGCACACCGTGGTAACTACCTTGCATTCGGTGAGTTTGGTCTTATGGCGCTGGAACCTAGATGGATTACCAATCGTCAAATTGAGGCTGCTCGTATTGCAATGACCCGTCACATCAAACGTGGTGGTAAAGTCTGGATCAGGATTTTCCCTGATATGCCTTTTACTAAAAAACCTGCTGAAACAAGACAAGGTAAAGGTAAAGGGAATCCAGAAGGCTGGGTTGCTGTAGTAAAAACTGGTGCTTTGATGTTTGAAATGGGTGGAGTAGATGAAGCGTTGGCTCGAGAAGCATTATTGCTTGCAGCTTCTAAACTTCCTATTAAGACCAAGTTCGTTGCCAGAAGAGAAGTGGAGTAGGATATGAAAGATTCATATAACGATTTAACCTATGCAGAGTTGGTCGCCAAGAGAGAAAAGCTCCGTAAGGAAGCATTAGATTTGAGAATGGCAAAGGTTCTTGGTCATGTCGAAAATCCATTAGCAGTGAGAACTACTAAACGGAATATCGCTCGCCTTAATACCCTCATCCATGAGTATGCTCTTGGCATACGCCAGAATTCTAAATAAGTGAGGTTTGTATCTAATGGAAGCTAATAAAAAACGGTATACCGGTGTAGTAACCAGCGATAAAATGGATAAGACTATCGTTGTGTCGGTTTCAACAAGAAGATTGCATCCTCTTTATAAGAAGTATGTAACTGTCACAAAAAAAGTGAAAGCACATGACGAAAAGAATGACGCAGGACTCGGAGACACAGTTCGTGTAGTTGAATGTCGCCCAATCAGCAAAGATAAAAGCTGGCGTCTTGAACAGGTCATTGAACGGGCTAAGTAGGAAGGAGCAATTTCATGGTACAAATGCAAACATACCTTAATGTAGCAGACAACAGTGGTGCCAAAAGAGTTCAGTGTATTAAAGTTCTTGGTGGAAGCCATAGAATGATCGCTGGAGTTGGTGATATTATTGTTGTAGCAGTGAAGGACGCCCTTCCTAACGGCGCCATTAAAAAAGGTGACGTGTTGAAGGCGGTTATCGTCCGCACTAAAAAAGAATACCGACGACCTGACGGTACCTATATCAGGTTCGATGACAACGCTTGCGTAGTCATTGATGCCAACAATAACCCCCGTGGGAAACGTATCTTTGGGCCTGTTGCTCGCGAACTTCGCGAAAGCGGCTATGTAAAGATCGTCTCTTTAGCGCCGGAAGTGTTGTAGGAGAAGAATGAGATGAAACTGAAGAAAAATGACAACGTCAAGGTTCTTGTAGGAAAAGACAAAGGGAAGACTGGTCAAATCTTAAAGATTAACCATATCAGCCAAAGAGTCGTCATCCAAGGGGTAAACATGGTCAAAAAAACCATGAAGAAAAAATCCCAGCAAGACCAAGGTGGTATCAAAGCAATCGAGGCTCCGATTCACGTTTCTAATGTTGCTCTGTTATTGAAGAATGGAGAGACATCAAGAATCGGTTTAAAAGTTGATGAGAACGGCGCCAAGGTTCGTTTCGCTAAGAAAACCGGAGAAGTGATTTAATGGCAAAATTCGTACCTAATTTAAAGAAAAAGTATGGAGAAAAAGTTGCTCCAGAATTATTGAAAGAGTTTGCTTACGCTTCAAGAATGCAAATTCCAACAATTGAAAAAGTTTCAGTTAGTATTGGAGTTGGAGAAGCTATTATCAATAAAAAGCTTCTTGATTCAGCAGTAAAAGAACTTGAACAAATTACTGGGCAGCACGTTGTGAAAACCAAAGCTCGGAAATCTATTGCTAACTTCAAAGTTCGTGCTGGACAAGAGATTGGTGCTGTAGTAACGCTCCGTGGTGATAATATGTGGTTCTTCCTTGAACGTCTTATTGGTATAGCTTTACCACGTGTTAAAGACTTTAAGGGCGTAAAACCAAACGCGTTCGACGGTCATGGAAACTATGCGCTTGGAATAACTGAGCAAATCATTTTCCCTGAAATTGATTATGACAAAATTGAACGCGTCAGTGGGTTGAACGTTGCTATCGTAACGACGGCCAAGAATGATGAAGAAGGGTATGCCTTACTCAAGAAACTCGGCATGCCGTTCGCCAAATAAGGTGGAGTGACAAGATGGCAAAAAAATCATTGATCATTAAGGCGAACAGAACGCCAAAGTTCAGTACCAGAAAGGTCAACCGCTGTAAAGTGTGTGGTCGACCACGTGGGTATATGCGGAAATTCGAGATGTGCAGAATTTGCTTTCGGAAGCTTGCTAGCGAAGGGCAAATCCCTGGCGTCACCAAATCTAGCTGGTAGGAGATAAACATGGCTATAAGTGATCCTGTTGCCGATATGCTGACAAAAATTAGAAATGCAAGCATGGCGAAGCATGAAAAAGTAGAGATTCTAACATCCAAGATGAAACTTCAAATTATTAAAATTTTGAAGAATGAAGGGTATGTGAAGAATTTCAAAAAAGTAGTGAATAAAGATGGTGTGAACACAATCAGAGTGTTCTTGAAATATGATGACAAGCAAAACCCTGTACTCCATGGTATTGACAGAGTCAGTACCCCAGGTAGAAGAGTCTATACTGGTTACCGAGATATGCCTCGTGTGTATAACGGATATGGTGTTGTGGTTGTTTCTACCTCTACTGGTATTATTACGGGGAAGAAAGCTAGTGAAAAGAAGGTCGGTGGCGAGCTGATCTGCACAATTTGGTAAGGTGGTGAACTATGTCTCGAATAGGTAAATTACCAATAGAGTTACCTCAAGGTGTGAAATTAACTATCACAGATAGTTTAGTCACAGCTGAAGGTCCAAAAGGGAAACTGGTTCAAGATTACCGTCCTGAAGTAAATATTGCTGTCTCTGGTAGTACCGTTACAGTAACACGAAAAGATGACAGCATTCCGGCTCGATCTTTTCATGGATTGTATCGCCAGTTAGTCCAAAATATGATTATTGGAGTTTCTACAGGGTTTTCTAGGAAATTACAGATAAATGGTGTAGGGTATCGTGCTGAAGTAAAAGGGAATATATTATTACTTAACCTTGGGTATTCTACCCAGATTGAGTTTATGATTCCTGCAGACTTAGTAATAGTATGTGAAAACACTTCTACTGTTGTAGTTTCAGGAACCAGCAAACAACGTGTTGGACAAGTGAGTTCTGAAATTCGTTCACTTCGAGTTCCCGAACCTTATAAAGGGAAAGGAATCAAGTACGATTATGAAGTCATTCGACGTAAAGTCGGTAAGTCTGGCGGCAAGAAATAGGTAGGATGAATAAATGAACAGAGTGTTAGATAAGAATAGAAAGCGTGCAAAACGTAAGGTTCATATCAGAAAGCATATCTTTGGTACTGCAATCAAACCTCGAATGAGTGTGTATAGAAGTAATTCACACTTGTACGTCCAAGTTATTGATGATCTAGCGGGTAATACCCTAGTATCGGCAAGTAGTATGGAAGCCTCAATGAGAGATTTGAAAAATACTGTCGAAGATGGTGCTAAGCTTGGTGAAATTGTGGGAAAGAGACTATTAGAGAAGAACATCGACACAGTCGTGTTTGATCGTAACGGGTATCTGTTTCACGGTATTGTTAAGAGTATTGCCGATGGAGCCAGAAAAGCCGGAGTGAAATTCTAGGGGGATATGGTGGACAGGTCAGATAGAAAACAAGAAAGTGAATTCAGCGAGAAGTTGGTCAAACTAAACAGAGTTTCCAAAGTAGTTAAAGGTGGAAGAAGATTTTCTTTCTCTGCTCTCGTTGTTGTGGGTGATAAAAAAGGGAAAGTTGGATTTGGAGCTGGTAAGGCTAATGACGTTGCTGAAGCGATTCGCAAAGCAGCAGAAAAAGCTAAAGAGAATATGGTAAGCATACCTCTTTCAAAGGCAACTATTCCACACGAAATAGTAGGGAATTACAAGAGTGCAAGTGTGCTCCTAAGACCTGCAGTTCCAGGAACTGGAGTTATAGCAGGTGGGGCCGTGAGACACGTATTAGATGCTTGTGGAATCAAAGATGTTCTTAGTAAGTCTCTTGGATCCAAAAATAGTGTGAATACTGTTAAAGCAACATTTAATGCTCTTGAATCACTTTTCGATGCTAAGGAACTTGCTGCTGCACGTGGCAAATCCTTAAATGAGATGTGGGGGTAAATATGGCTGCAGATAAACAAATAAAAGTAACATTAGTGAAAAGTGTAATCGGTACCATCCCTGCACACAGAAGAACAGTGAAAGCTCTTGGACTAAAGAAAATTGGAAGCAGTATTGTGCATGACGCCTCTCCTGCTATCAAAGGAATGGTTCGAGCAGTATCCCACCTTGTGAAAGTCGAGGAGATGTAACATGGGACAGATTAATGCACCTGTTGGTGCTAAAACAAGAAAAACTATCGTAGGTCGCGGAGCTTCTTCTAAAGGAAGAACCTGTGGACGCGGTAATAATGGTCAAAATGCACGTAGCGGTGGTGGTGTTCGTCCTGGTTTTGAAGGCGGTCAAATGCCTTTATATAGAAGAGTGGCACGACGCGGTTTCTCTAACCAACCTTTTAAGGATGAATACGAAGTTGTTTCCCTTGATGCAATATCTGCAAACTTTGAAGACAATGAAATTGTTAACATTGCGAGTTTGAAAGATAAGAATCTTGTGAAAGGGCATGACGCTAAAGCTAAAGTGCTTGCTAACGGCGAACTCACCAAAAAGGTTGTGTTTGAAGGACTCAAGATTTCTGCATCTGCAGTCGAGTTAATTAAAACGGCTGGTGGGGAAATTAAATAAAAAAGAGGATTGCGATGTCTAACTCCTTAGTGAATATGTTCAGGATTGATGAACTCAGAAAGAAGATCTCATGGACTGTCTTGTTTCTAGTAGTGTTTAGAATTGGAGCTTTTATTCCAATTCCTGGAATTGATCCTCAAGTGTTAAAACTTTATTTCCTCTCTCAAAGTAATTCAAGTACTATCGGACTTACAGAATATCTTAACTTCTTTGCTGGTGGAGCTTTCTCAAACTTTAGTGTATTTATGCTAGGTATTATGCCTTACATCTCTACACAAATTATATTTCAGCTATTAATGCTGGTTGTTCCAAGTTTGAAAAAGCTTACTGAAGATGCTTCTGGAAGGAAAAAAGTTCAACAATATACCCGTTATGGAACTATATTAGTCTGTTTAATACAGTCTTATGTAGTTACAGTCTATGCTAACTCGATACCAGATGTAATGACATTACCTCCACTTCCATTTACCTTAATAGCAATGCTTTCAGTAACTACTGGATCAATGTTCTTAGTATGGGTAGGTGATCAAATTACAGCACGTGGCGTTGGAAATGGGATTTCACTTCTCATTTTTGCTGGTATCGTTGCAAGAATTCCAGATGCTTTAATTACCTTATTCAGAAGTGTTCAAGCTGGTATTCTTAACCCAATAGTAGTAATAGTTGTTCTAGCAATGTTTGCACTAGTAGTTGCATTAGTTGTTTATGAACAACGAGGACAAAGGAAAATCCCGGTACAGTACGCAAAGCGTGTTGTTGGAAGAAAGATGTATGGCTCACAAAGTTCATATATCCCTTTCAAGATTAACCCCTCCGGAGTTATTCCAGTAATATTTGCTTCCGCCTTACTTTCATTTCCATTGCAGATTGCTGCATCACTTGGACCTGAAGTACGCTGGTTGCAAGCAACAGCGGATTGGCTAAATCCACAGGGAGCCCCCTATCTTATCATCTATACCCTGTTGATTATTGCATTCGCATTTTTCTACACCCAGGTGTCGTTGAACCCTATCGAGATGGCTCGACAAATTAGGGAAAATGGTGGATCTGTTCCTGGTGTGCGAACTGAAAGACTCGAAGAGTATCTAACAAAAGTCTTAAATCGCATAGTATTACCAGGGGCTATATTTCTTGCCTTTATTGCCTTAATTCCTACAGTAGTACAAAAGTTATTTAACTTCCCTGCTTCTGTGGCAATGTTACTCGGTGGAACTTCATTGATCATTATGGTTGGTGTCGACCTTGATACAATGAGTCAGATTGAGGGCATTATGAAGATGCACCACCAAGATGGCATCACCGGTAAAGGACGCATCAAAGCAAGGAATTTATAGGAGATTATTGAGATGAAAGTGAGAGCAAGCGTCAAACCAATGTGCGACAAATGCAAAGTCATTAGACGTGCTGGGGTAGTAAGAATTATTTGTGAAAATCCAAAGCACAAACAAAGACAGAGATAATAGCTGATAAAAGCAGGTTAGAGGAGGCCATTTAATGGCGAGAATTGCAGGTGTTGATTTACCTAACAAAGCGGTAAAAATTGCATTGACCTATATTTATGGAATCGGTAGAGTCTCTGCACAAGAGATTTGCCAGAAAGGCAACATAAACCCTGATGAAAGGATGAATAATCTTTCAGCAGAGGATGTAAATGATTTAAGAAAGCTTATTGAAAGTGATTATAAGGTTGAAGGTCGTTTACGTACAGAAGTTGCACTTAATATTAAACGTTTGATGGATATTGGTTGTAACCGTGGCCTACGCCACAGAAAGGGACTACCTGTCCGTGGACAGAGAACGAAAACTAATGCAAGAACCCGTAAGGGTAAGAAAAAGACCGTTGCCGGTAAGAAGAAATAAGGAGAACTGATTGTGGCTAAAGCAAAACGCAAAGTCAAGAAAACAGTATATGAGGGAAATGTGTATATCCAAGCAACATTTAACAATACTATAGTGACTGTTACAGACCTCAATGGAAATGCTGTCTCATGGGCAAGTGCTGGTGGACTGGGTTTCCGAGGAGCTAAAAAATCTACCCCTTATGCAGCCCAAACAGCAGCAGAAACTGCTGCAAAGAAGGCAATGGATTACGGTCTTCGTGAAGTAAATGTGTTCGTAAAAGGACCTGGGGTCGGACGTGAATCTGCTATTAGAACGTTAGGCGGACTTGGCTTAAAAGTTAGAAGTATCCGAGATGTCACTCCAATTCCACATAATGGTTGTCGTCCTCGTAAGACGAGAAGAGTCTAGTAAGGAGTAGGTGGAAACATGGCAAGATATACAGGACCGAAATGCAGGTATTGCCGGACTGAGGGAACAAAATTATTCCTTAAAGGGGATCGTTGCCTCACTGGTAAATGTCCAGTAGATAAGAAAAAAGGTGTTCCAGGGAAAGACCCTCGTGCACGAAGTAAGAAAAAGACTGACTATGGTATTCAGTTACGTGAGAAACAAAAGTTAAAGAGAATGTATTGTTTATTAGAGAAACAATTCAAACTTACCTTTAATGAAGCTGCTCGTGTTCCTGGAAAGACAGGTGAAAACTTGATTATGTTGCTCGAACAAAGACTTGACAACGTGGTATTTCGACTCCACTTTGCTAATTCTAGAAACCAAGCAGCACAGATTATTAACCATGGGCATGTGTTTGTGAATGGTAGTCGAGTAGACATTCCTTCATATCGATTAAAAGTTGGCGATGAAGTGGCAATTAGTACTCAAGGCCAAAAAATGGTAATCATTAAAGAAAACTTAAAAGCTTTCTCTAAAAATGGATTAGTTCCATGGTTATCTCTTGACCCTGACAATATGAAAGGCTCTTTCCTTGCAGTTCCTCGAAAGAATGAGGTTGTTGAAGTGAAAGACATTCAAGAGCAGTTAATCGTAGAACTCTATTCTCGTTAAGGAGTAAACATGGCACGTAAAAACCTTTTGAAAGGATTTAAAAGGCCGAAAGGAATCACCTTTGAGCATAGCTTGGTTGAACCGAACAGTGGGCGCTTTGTTGCCTACCCCTTTGAAAGAGGGTATGGAACAACAGTAGGGAATACATTAAGAAGGATTCTTCTCTCCTCAATACAAGGATATGCTGTTACTGCGTTAAAATTTACATCTTTTAATGAGGAAGGTCTTCCTCATCTTATTAGTAGTGAATTCGAAGCTCTTCCTGGTGTAGTAGAAGATCTTCCTGAAGTTATTGCAAGCATTAAGAAGTTAAATATCAGAATGCCTGAAGAAATTGAAGGAACTGTACTGCTCGTTGAGTGTAAAGGCCCTGGGGTAATCACAGGTGCAGATCTTGAAAAAAATAACGTAGAAATTACGAATAGAGATCTTGTTCTGTTTACCATGATGGATGATGCGAATATTGAAATGGAATTGCAAATTGATCTCGGACGAGGATATGTTCCCAGTGAGATTAATGAAAAGTATATTGAAGAAGTGGGAACAATCCCCATTGATGCTAGTTTTTCACCAGTTATTCGTGTCTCTTATGAAATTGAACCAACTCGTGTTGGACAAAGAAATGATTATGATAAACTCATTTTAGATGTCTTCACAGATGGAACTTTATCACCAGAGAACGCATTAGCAGAAGCTGCTAAGATTGCAAAAGATCATTTTGCTATCTTTATTAACTTTGATGAAAGTCTCGTTAATAGTAGTGATGAAGTTGATGAAGGTGAAGAGAGAATCAAAAAGATTCTGAATACTAATGTGATGGAACTTGAACTTTCAGTTAGATCGAGTAATTGCTTAAAGAATGCTCATATCCAGACCATAGGTGATTTAACTAAAAAGACTGAAGAAGAAATTGGGAAGACCCGTAATTTCGGAAAGAAGTCACTTTCAGAGATCAAGGAGAAACTAAAAGAGTGGAGCTTGAGTCTAGGTATGACAGATTACTCAGTCTTAAAAAACTCAATTAGAATCCCGGGGAACAAGGAAGAAGAGAATGAAGCATAGATATGGTTTTAATGCACTGAGCCGCAGATCAGGCCAGCGAAAAGCGCTAAAGCGCAATATGGTGGCTTCGCTGTTTCGTTATGAAAGAATAGAAACAACAAAAGCGAAAGCTAAAGCAATACAACGGGTCGCTGAAAAGATGATTACAAGAGCAAAAGTTGATTCAGTTCATTCCCGTCGTATGATTGATAGAGATCTTAAAGACGAAGCAATATTAGCTAAACTCTTTACTGAAATTGCACCTCTCTTTTTAGAGCGCAAAGGTGGCTATACCCGTGTTATCAAAACAGGTTTCAGAAAAGGTGATGCTGCTGAAATGGCTATTTTAGAGCTTGTTGAAAAAACAAGTAAACCTAAAAAAGGCGAAAAGAAAGAGAAAGAAGCGAAGAAAAGTTAACAAAAATTTACACCAAATCCATAATTATAATGTGTGGAACCTATAGCCGTCCTTCTATGAAGGCGGCTATAATTATATATATACTAAAGAAATATGCAATTCATCTCTTTATAATAGATTCCTCTGTTCACTTGACAATGTTACTCTACGTACGTATTATGATAGAATTACAAATGGGGGTGACACATGAATTTATTACTATTAATCCCTTTTTGTCTTGTTAGTATAATCCTAGGATGGTTAATTCGTTGGACGTATGCGAAGTTCAAGCTGACTTCAATCGAACAAAAAGCAGTTCGGTTGAATGAAGAATCTATAAAAGATGCAGAAGCAAAAAGTAAAGAACTGTTAATTGAAACTCGAGATTTGTTATTAAAAGAACAACAACAACAAGAGCGAGAAGCAAGAGAACGGAGAGGTGAACTTCAAAAAACAGAACGAAGATTGTTAGCGAAAGAAGAAAATTTAGAACGGAAACAATCAGAACTAGATGTCCAAAAGAGACAGCTGGCAGACAAAGAGGTGCTTCATGCACAGAGAGAGAAAGCTCTTTCTGAGATGGAAGCCAATTGGATACAAGAACTTGAAAAGGTCGCATCTATGACAAGCGGAGAAGCAAAACAACTTATCATAGATAATCTACAAGTCGACGCAAAACGAGATGCTCAAATCGTTATCAACAAAATTGAGCAAGAAGCCCAACTCAAAGCAGATAAACTTGCTCGGGATATTATTGTTACAACCATACAAAGAATTGCTACTGAGGTAAGTTCAGAAGTTACTGTAACCACAGTGTCTTTACCTAGCGATGAAATGAAAGGACGTATCATTGGGCGAGAAGGAAGAAACATTAGAACACTTGAAACCTTAACGGGAGTTGACATCATCATTGATGATACTCCAGAGGCTGTTGTGATATCATGTTTTGATCCAGTTAGAAAAGAAATTGCGAGAGTCTCTTTAGAGAGATTAGTTCAGGATGGAAGAATCCACCCTGCACGAATTGAAGAAGTGGTAACAAAAGTAACAAAAGAGATTACAAGAGTTATCGTAGAAGAAGCAGATAAAGTCCTGTTTGATCTTGGAATACATAACATGAGCCAAGAGATGATACGAGGGTTAGGCAAATTGCACTTTAGAACAAGTTATGGGCAAAACGTCCTGAACCACTCTAAAGAAGTAGCGGTCCTCGCTGGTATGATTGCAAGTGAAGTTGGAGCAGACAGAGAAATTGCACGTCGTGGTGGACTCCTTCATGATATTGGTAAAGGGATTGAGTCAGATGGAGATGCTAACCATGC